>DNIF01000251.1:0-2386 GCA_003485715.1 Gammaproteobacteria bacterium | reverse complement strand
CCGCCTACGATTTCTTCCTCTATGCCGAGGCAGTGCTGCTCCGGGGTGTGGATGTCCGTCTCTGGGCCGCCCGGGGCGTGGTTGCCGCGCTGGTCACACCGCTCGTGGCCCTGGCCGCGCGCCGCAATCCGGACTGGCAGGCACCGGTGTACGTCTCGCGGGACGTGGTCTTCCACAGCACCACCCTGCTCGCGGCGGGCTTGTACCTCGTCGCCATGGGGCTTGCGGGTTACTGGGTCCGGGAGGCGGGCGGCACCTGGGGTGAGCTGCTGCAGACCGGCTTCTGGTTTGCCGGTCTTGTAGTCATGACGCTGGCGGTCACTTCGGGTGAGCTGCGCTCGCGTGCACGCGTCCTGCTGGCCAAGCATTTCTACAGCAACAAGTACGACTATCGCGAGGAGTGGCTGCGGCTCACCCATGGTCTCGCCGGTGCGCCGGGGGAACTCGAAGGGGTGATCGATGGGGTGGTCGAGGGAGTCTCCAGGCTCATCGAAACGCAGGGTGTCGCCCTCTGGCTTGCGGACGACACGGGACAGTACGTGGAGCGCCGTCGTCGTGGTCTGGAGTTCGATCCACCCGAGCTGCAGCCGCTGGCGGCGGATCATCCTCTGCCCCGCTTCCTGCGCGACACCGGCTGGGTCGTGATCCTCGATGAATGGCGTGACGCGCCAGCACGCTACGAAGGGCTCGCCCTGCCTGGCTGGCTGCTCGGTGCGGCCAACGTGAGTCTGGTGGTGCCGTTGCTCGCACGCGAGCATCTGGTCGGTTTCCTGCTCCTTGGCCAGAGTCTCGGGGCGCGCCGTTTCGACTGGGAAGACAGCGATCTGCTGAAGGCCGTCGGTCGCCAGGCCGCTGGTCATCTCGCGCTCGCCCTGACCACCGATGCCCTCTCCCGCAGCCGCCAGTTCGAGGCCTATCACCGGCTCTCGGCCTTTCTGGTGCATGACCTCAAGAACGTCGTCGCCCAGTTGCAGCTCATCGGGCGCAACGCCGAACGGCACGCGGGCAACCCCGAGTTCGTACAGGATGCCTTCGAGACGGTGGGACATGCGGTGGATCGCATGAACCGGATGCTCGCCAACCTGAAGGCGGGTAGTGGCGTGAGTACGGCCGCCAGAACAGTGGAGATCGCCCCGCTCATCGAGCGCGTGCTTGCCCGCCTGCCGGTGCGTGAGCCCCAGCCCCGCCTCACACAGGGGCCTGAGGGTCTGGCAGCCCTGGCCGATCCGCAGGCCTTGAGCTCGGTACTGGAACACATCGTGCAGAACGCGCAGGATGCAACGCCAGCCACTGGCGAGGTGCTGGTGAGCGTGCAGACGAGGGGAGAGGAAGCGGTGGTCTCGGTGCGTGACAGCGGTTGCGGCATGGATGCCGCGTTCATCGCCGAGCGGCTGTTCCGCCCCTTCGATACCACCAAGGGCAACGCTGGCATGGGCATCGGTGCCTTCGAAAGCCGCGAACTGTTGCAGGCCATGGGTGGGCGACTCGAGGTGGAGTCGACGCCGGGTGCCGGCAGCCTGTTTCGCATCTGTCTGCCGCTCGCTTCAGTTGCAACGTCGGAGGAGGTCGTGGCCGGATGAATACCGCTGTGGATACTGTGCGCCCGAAGCTGCTGGTGGTCGAGGATGACCCGGGGCTTCTGAAGCAGATGCGCTGGATGCTGGATGGCTTCGAGGTCATTCCAGCCAACAATCGCGCCAGCGCGCTGGCAGAGTTGCGCCGGCATCAGCCGGCGGTGGTCACGCTGGATCTCGGTCTGCCACCCGATCCGGCGAACGCGAGCGAGGGCCTTGCCACGCTCACGGAGATCCTCGCCACCGCGCCCGAGACCAAGGTGGTCGTGGTCACCGGCAACGATGATCGGGCCAATGCGCTCAAGGCCATCGCCCTCGGGGCCGCGGATTTCTACCAGAAGCCCATCGATGGCGATGTCCTCGGCGTGATCCTGGATCGTGCCCTGCGCATCCACACCCTCGAACAGGAAAACCGCCGGCTCAAGCGTGGCGATGCGCGTCGGCGCCTGCCGGGTCTCATCACCGGATCGGCCAGCATGCTGGCCGTGTGCAACACCATCGAGCGGGTCGCGCCGACCTCGGCGACGGTGCTGCTGCAGGGCGAGAGTGGCACCGGCAAGGAGGTGCTCGCGCGGGCCGTGCACGAGATCTCCGATCGCTCCAGTACGCGCTTCGTCGCCATCAACTGTGCCGCCATTCCCGACAACCTGCTCGAGAGTGAACTCTTCGGTTACGAGCGCGGTGCCTTCACCGGCGCAGTGAAACAGACCCGCGGCAAGATCGAACACGCCGATGGCGGCACACTGCTGCTGGATGAGATCGGCGATCTGCCTCTGCCCTTGCAGGCGAAACTGCTGCGCTTCCTGCAGGAG
>DNIF01000127.1 GCA_003485715.1 Gammaproteobacteria bacterium | reverse complement strand
CCCGCTTCGTGCGCGAGCCGGCGGATGCGCGCGACATCGCGCAGGATGCCTTCATCAAGGCATATCGTGCGCTGCCGGGCTTCCGCGGTGACAGCGCCTTCTACACCTGGCTCTATCGCATCGCGATCAATACCGCCAAGAATCACTTGGCGGCGCTTGGGCGCAGGCCGCTCGAGGCCGATATGCGCGGTGAAGACGGCGAGCTGCTGGAGCTTGACCCGGCCCAGCATGACCACGCGACACCCGAACACAACCTCATCACGGAAGAGGTCAAGGCGGCCATTCTGCGGGTGGTCGATCGGCTCCCGCCCGAGTTGCGCACGGCCATCACGCTGCGCGAGATCGAGGGCCTCAGCTACGAGGAGATCGCGCAGGCCATGGAATGCCCGATCGGTACCGTTCGCTCGCGCATCTTCAGGGCCCGCGAGGCCATCGACCGCGAGGTCGGCCCTCTCATGCGTTGAGCACAGGAAATCTGCCACATTGGAGCGTCGAGACCCTCCAATCATCTTCTTCGCGCGTGCCGTAGCAGGGGAACAACCATGAATGAAAACCGCAACGCCGAGATCTCCGCATTGATGGATGGCGCGCTGGGAGACGAAGCCAGGGCGCGACTACTGACACACATCGGGTCTGATCCCGAGCAACACGCCACCTGGCATCGCTTTCATCTCATCGGCGATGCCCTTCGGGGCGATCCGGTGCTCGTGGGCGAGCAATCTCTGGCCGCCAACGTGATGGCCAGACTGGCAGACGAACCTACGGTGCTCGTGCCGAATCGACGCAGTGCCGCGCCGCGCCGGGTAATCACGGGGGCCATCGCTGCCTCGGTGGCATTGCTGGCCGTCTTCGGCCTGCAAGGGCGCGTCGAACAGGTGAGCCGGGGCGAACTCCCGGCCATCGCGGGCCTGACTGGTTCCCCGTCCCCCGCGTCAGACTCGATGGGCGCCACCGCCACTGCCGCGCGCCCGGTCGATGCCGAGGTTCTGCAACGGTACTTCATGAGTCACAGTGAGCTGCGAGCGACCCAGGCGGTACGCCCACAGCCACCCCACGCCAGTCTGGTGGGGTTCAGTCCAGAACCTGAAGGCGGCGAGGTGCCTCCCGAGGCGGAGGAACCTCGCTCCACTGGACCTCGCGACACGCGCTGACTCATGTCGGTCTGCGCGCCTGCGGTAGTCACTCGGTCCGAGCACCGTCTCTGGGCTCAACTCGGCCTCTGGCTGCTGGTCTTCTTCGGGGTCCCCCCTGAGGTCCTGGCCCACGACCCGGTTGCCCTGCTCGAGCGCATGGCGGAGTCCTCCCATCTCCTCAACTACGACGGAATCTTCGTCTACCGTCGGGCGGGTGCCAGCGACAGCATGCGGATCATCCACCGTGCTTCTGCGGACGGTGGCACGGAGCGGTTGATGACGCTCTCTGGGGAGTCGCGCGAAATCGTCCGCGACGCCGAGGGCACGCGCTGTTTTCTGGCCGATTCGGGTGAGATGGTGCTGCTGCGCAGTGCCCCCCGCCCCCTCATGCCGACCGAGATCACGCGGCCGTGGGCCCAGATTGGCGAGTTCTACACCTTCAATCTCGAGGGTACGGATCGCGTCGCCGGGCGCTCAGCCCGAGTCGTTGCCATCAGCCCAAGGACGGCCGATCGTTATGGCTACCGACTCTGGCTGGATGTCGAGAGCGGTCTGCTGCTGCGCTCCGACCTGGTCAACGGGGAAGGTATCGTGCTCGAGCAGGTGGAGTTCTTGAGCCTGGAATTCCCCGAGCGGATCCCCGATGAACTGCTCCGCCCCGCCCCAGCGGTCGCAGCGGACGCAGGTACCGTTCAATCGCTCACGGATCGCCAGCCCGACAAGCCAAGCGGGGGTGCCAAATCAGGTGGCGCGAGCTGGCGGGCTGCGTGGCTGCCGGCTGGATTCAAGCTCGAGCACGTTCAGCGGCTCTCACATGGCAAGCCCGGGCCCGCTTTCGAGCATCTGGCTTACTCGGATGGGCTAACGGTTCTGTCGGTTTTCGTGGAGGCCTCGGGTCATGCGCCCGAGGGGGCGACAGGGTTCTCCGTGCTTGGAGCAGCCGTATCTTTCTCCACCGAAAACGACGGTCATACGATCACTGTGGTGGGGGAGGCGCCCCCATTGACCGTTCGCCGTGTGGCGGAGGGCATCGAGCGCCAACCCTGATCCTGCGCGGCGGGCCAGTCAATGTTCCGGTCCCGCCAGCAGCTCCGCCATTTGCCAGTCCACCCGTACCCATCGCCCACGCCGCAGCCCCGGAGTAGTCGCATGTACGCCAAATCCCTCGTCAGTCTGCTCTTCATCGGCTGCATTGCCTTGGCCAATCCGACCTTCGCCGCACGGGGGTTGCCTGACTTCACCGAGCTGGTCAAGGGCAATGCGCCAGCGGTGGTGAACATCAGCACCAAGGCCCGGGACGGCGGTGCCGCCCCGCCGCCCATGCCCTTCAATCTGCCGGACGTGCCCGAGGACAACCCCTTCCACGAGTTCTTCCGCCGCTTCTTCGGCGAGATCCCACCGGGGGGTGGCGGTCGGGGGGACCCCACGAGCAGTCTCGGTTCGGGGTTCATCGTCTCCGCAGACGGCTACGTGATCAGCAATTTCCACGTGGTGAAGGATGCGGAGGAGGTGACGGTAAAGCTCTCCGACCGCCGAGAGTTCGCTGCGCGCATCGTCGGCACCGACGAACGTTCCGACATCGCCGTGCTCAAGATCGAGGCCACCGGTCTGCCTACTCTGCGCATGGGGCGCTCGGCCGATCTCGAGGTCGGCGAATGGGTGCTGGCCATCGGCTCCCCCTTTGGCTTCGAACACTCCGTGACTGCCGGGATCGTCAGTGCCAAGGGGCGTGCACTGCCGAACGAGAGCTACATCCCGTTCATCCAGACCGACGTCGCCATCAATCCGGGCAACAGTGGCGGGCCCC
>DNIF01000077.1 GCA_003485715.1 Gammaproteobacteria bacterium | reverse complement strand
GCGGCGTTGTCCACGTACATGTGTTCCACGGCCACGTCGGGGTACTCGACCGCGACCTCGTTCACCACGGCACGCCAGAGCTCCGAGCATTCGAGCACGTTGGCCTTGTCCACCGAGCACAATCGGCGACTGCGCCCTTGCGCGGCGCGGAAGGCGACATGCGCAATGCGGGCAATCTCGTCTTCCGCATAGACGAGCGTGTTGAAGCCTTCACGCCGACCCGCCGCGCTCTGCCGCAATCCGCGCGGCTGACCAAAATAGAGGCCACCGGTGAGCTCGCGCACGATGAGCAGGTCGAGACCGGCGACCACCTCCGGCTTCAGCGTGGAGGCCGCAGTCAGCGCCTCATGGACGATGGCAGGCCGCAGGTTGGCGTACACACCCATGCCGGCGCGCAGACGCAGGAGACCGCGTTCCGGGCGCAGCTCACGCGGCGCAAGATCGTACTGCGGGCCACCGACGGCTCCGAGCAGGACTGCATCCGCGGCAGTGGCCAGGGCCAGGGTGGCGTCCGTGAGCGGGGTGCCGTGCCGATCGAACGCCACCCCGCCGATATCGGCCGTGCGCGTCTCGATGGTGCAACCAAGCCAGGGTTGCAAAGCCGGGAGCAGCTTCACTGCCTCGGCGGTGACTTCCGGTCCGATGCCATCTCCGGGCAGGACCAGCACGTGTTTGCGGATTTCGGTCATGGATGGTGAGTGATCGAGTAGTGGGATAAAGAGCCGGAGAATAACCGAAAGCCCGCAGTGCTTCGTGGAATTCGCTCACGGTAGCTGAGGCCGCGGCTGCAGCAACCGGGAGCGCCGGTATACTCCGAGCTCCTACTCATCAAAAATCGCGCGCGAACCACGATGAACCCTGCCCTGGGGAAACTTCAGCCCTACCCCTTCGAGCGCCTGCACACGCTGCTCGCCGGGCACACGCCGCCGCCACGACCGCTCATCGATCTGTCCATCGGTGAACCGCAACACCCGGCCCCCGCCGCCGTGCTCGAGGCACTGGCCGATTCGCTTGCGCTGCTGTCGTGCTATCCGGCCACCCGCGGCGAGCGCGCCCTGCGTGAGGCCATTGCCGGCTGGCTCACGCGCCGCGCTCTGCTGGCGGCGACACCGCTCGACCCCGAGCGGCATGTGCTGCCGGTGAACGGCACGCGCGAGGCACTCTTCGCGATCGCCCATTGCGTGATCGATGCGCGACGTCAGCGGCCGACGGTGGTGATGCCGAACCCGTTCTACCAGATCTACGAAGGTGCGGCGCTACTTGCCCAGGCCGAGCCACACTTCCTCCAGTGCCCTGCCGCTCAAGGCCATCTCCCCGACCTGAGCTCCATCCCGGGCTCTGTGTGGGAGCGTTGCCAGCTTCTGTACCTGTGCACACCCGGTAATCCATCCGGCGCGGTGATGTCCCGAGGGCAGCTTTGGCAGGCGATCCAGCTCGCCTGCCGCCACGGCTTCGTGGTGATATCCGACGAATGCTACGGCGAACTCTACCGGCCGGGTGCCGCCGCCCCGCCGACACTGCTCGAGGTGGCAGCCCAGCACGGCCACACGGGCTTCGAGCATTGCCTGTCCTTCCACAGCCTGTCGAAGCGCTCGAATCTCCCGGGCCTGCGCTCCGGCTTCGTGGCGGGCGATCCGGCGCTCATCGAGGCCTTCGCCCGCTATCGCACCTACCACGGCTGTGCGATGCCGCTGCACCATCAGCGGGCCAGCACCATGGCCTGGTCCGACGAGACTCATGTAGAGGCCAACCGCAGCGCCTACGCACGGAAGTATGCCGCGGTCCTGCCGCTGCTCCGCGAGGTGCTCGCCGTGGAGGAGCCGCCTGCCGGTTTCTATCTGTGGCCCGAGGTTCCGGGCGACGACACCGCGCTGGCCCTGCGCCTCTTCCATGAGGCCGGTGTACGCTCCCTGCCGGGCAGCTACCTCGCCCGCACCGTCAATGGCCAGAACCCCGGGGCCGGGCGGCTGCGGCTTGCGCTGGTAGCCGGACTCGAGGCCTGTGTCGAGGCCGCCGAGCGCATCCGTGACTGTCTCGCGCACGCCGCAGCGCGCTGAGCCAGCCCGGCACCTGCATACTCACGCCCACGGCGCCGCCCCGACGCGACCGCCAGCCCCACCAACCCCAGCGCCTTTCCCCGCCGAAGAGAAGCCACCATGCATGAGTTGCAAGCCACCATCGACGCCGCCTTCGAACGACGCGCCGAACTCACGCCCACCGACTGCGATGCCGCCACACGCGCCGCCGTGGAAACCGTCATCGGTCTGCTCGACAGCGGCGACATCCGCGTCGCCGAGCCTCGCGATGGCGGCTGGCAGGTCAACGAGTGGGTGAAGAAGGCGGTGCTGTTGTCCTTCCGCATCGATGACAACGTCGTGATGACGGATGGCGTCACCCGCTACTACGACAAGGTTCCGCCGAAGTTCGCCCAGCACGACGCCGCCATGTTCAAGGCCACCGGCAGCCGCGTGGTCCCGCTCGCCACCGTCCGCCGCGGTGCCTTCATCGCCAGCGGCACGGTGCTGATGCCCTCCTTCGTCAACATCGGCGCGCGGGTGGACAGCGGCACGATGGTGGACACCTGGGCCACGGTAGGCTCCTGCGCACAGATCGGCCGGAACGTGCATCTCTCCGGTGGCGTGGGCATCGGTGGCGTGCTGGAGCCCCTGCAGGCCGCCCCCACCATCATCGAAGACGACTGCTTCATCGGTGCGCGATCCGAGGTGGTGGAGGGCGTGATCGTGGGGGCCGGCGCCGTGATCTCCATGGGCGTCTACATCGGGGCCAGCACGAAGATCTACGACCGCGAGACCGGCGAAGTCAGCTACGGCCGCATCCCACCGGGTTCGGTGGTGGTCTCGGGCAACCTGCCGGCAAAGGACGGCAGCCACAGCCTGTACTGCGCCGTCATCGTGAAGAAGGTGGACGCGAAGACCCGCGCAAAGGTGGGCATCAACGAATTGCTGCGGGGCGTCTGAGGCACACGCACCACGCCGGGCGGGTCATGCGGGGGACGGCCAGTCGTCATCCCCGCGTCACCCCGTCATCCCCGCGCAGGCGGGGATCCAGTCTTTCCTCCGCGTGGGCGCGTCGACGCTGGGCTCCCCGCCTACGCGGGAGTGACGGACGAGGCCACCACTTCAGCGATCTCCTGCGCGAGTGCGGCCACGATGGCGTCATCCTCCCCTTCCACCATCACGCGCACGACCGGCTCAGTGCCCGAGGGCCGCAACAGCACGCGGCCGCGCCCATTGAGCCGCACCTCCGCCTCCCGCACGGCTGCCTGCACCGGGGCCAGGCCAGCAGCAGCAGCGGGTGCGCCGCAGCGCACGTTCACCAGCCGCTGCGGCAGGCGAGTCATGCCGGCCCGCAGCTCGGCAAGTGTCCGGCCACTGCGCTGGCAGGCCTGGATGACCTGGAGCGCGGAGACGATGCCATCGCCGGTGGTGGTGAGGTCCAGACAGATGATGTGTCCCGAGGACTCGCCGCCGAGGGTCAGGTGGTTTTCCTTCAGCATCTCCAGGATGTAGCGGTCACCGACCTTCGCCCGGTGGAAGCCGAGGCCGAGGGCGCGTACGGCGAGTTCCAGACCCATGTTGCTCATGAGGGTGCCGACGATGGCGCCCTCCAGTTGACCGGTGCGATGCCGCTCGGCGGCGATGATGTAGGTGAGTTCGTCGCCATCGACGATGCCACCCCTGTGATCGACCATGATGAGACGATCACCATCGCCATCGAGGGCGATGCCGAGGTCTGCCCCGCGTGCCACGACCTCGCGGGCGAGGGCCTCGGGTGCCGTGGCGCCACAGGCCTCGTTGATGTTGATGCCATCCGGGTCGGTGCCCAGGGGATAGACCTTCGCCCCGAGCTCCGAGAACACCGCCGGGGCGATGTGGTAGGTGGCCCCGTGGGCGCAGTCCACCACCAGGGTCAGGCCTCGAAAGCTGGCCCGCGCCGGTAGCGTGCCCTTGCAGAACTCGATGTAGCGACCGGCGGCGTCGGTGACGCGCGTGGCCTTGCCGAGCGTCTGCGGGGACACACAACGGAGCGGTTCGTCCAACTGCGCCTCGATCGCGAACTCGACCTCGTCGGGCAGCTTGGAACCATCCGCCGAGAAGAACTTGATGCCGTTGTCGGCAAAGGGATTGTGCGAAGCGCTGATGACGATCCCGGCCTTCGCCCGCAGGGTCCGGGTCAGGTAGGCGATGGCCGGTGTGGGCATGGGGCCGAGTAATTGTGTGCCCACGCCGGCAGCGGACAAACCGGCCTCGAGCGCGGCCTCGAACATGTAGCCGGAACTCCGGGTGTCCTTGCCCACCAGCACCCGACTGCCTTCGCCGTTGGCCAGCACGCGGCCCGCCGCCCAGCCCAGCTTCATCACGAAATCGGGCGTGATGGGCGGAATGCCCACCTCGCCACGGATGCCGTCGGTGCCGAAGTACCTGCGTTCGCTTGCCACGAAATGCCCTCCTGAAGAACTGGATCCCCGCCTGCGCGGCGATGACGACTACCCCCGCACCGGGACGCGCCACGTCCCGATGATGCCGAAGTTGCGTGACCGAGGCCGTGCCTGCGTCACACGCCCGCGCGCACGGCTGGCCCCGGTCAGTTCAGGCACTTCGGCCCGGAAACGAAAAAGGCCCGTCGGGACATCGGCCCCGACAGGCCTTTCTTCAAGGCTCGCCAGCAGATCTGCACCCTGACCCTCACCCCGGCCGCCGTGGGCGCATGACCCTGGACTTAGTGCAGGCTGGCCGGACCTCCGATGGGTGATGCACCGTCGCCCTTGCCGGTTTCGGGCCGGGCTTCAGTGCCTGACGCCGGGCGATCCGATGGTCGATCGTTGCGACCCTCCTCGTCCCAGTCGGCCGGCGGACGCGGCTCGCGCCCGGCCATGATGTCCTCGATCTGGCCGCTGTCGATGGTTTCGAAGCGCATCAGCGCATCGGCCATGCGATGCAGCGTCGCAAGCTGTTCACCGAGGATACTGCGGGCACGCTCGTAGTTGCGCTCGATGACGTGACGCACCTCCTCATCGATTACGTGCGCAGTCTCGTCTGACACCTGCTTGTGCTGGGTGACCGAGCGACCGAGGAACACCTCACCCTCGTCTTCCGAGTAGGTGAGCGGACCCAACCGATCGGACAGACCCCACTTGGTGACCATGTTGCGGGCGATGGCGGTGGCGCGCTCGATGTCGTTCGAGGCACCGGTGGTGACGTACTCGGGCCCGAAAACGATCTCCTCGGCCACGCGGCCACCGAAAAGGCTCGAGATCTGCGACTCCAGCCGCTCCTTGCTGTAGGACAGGCGGTCCCCCTCCGGCAGGAACATCGTCACGCCGAGGGCGCGACCGCGCGGAATGATGGTGACCTTGTAGACCGGGTCGTGGGAAGGCACGAGCCGACCGACGATCGCGTGCCCGGCCTCGTGGTAGGCCGTGAGGCGCTTCTCGTCTTCCGTCATGACCATGGAGCGCCGCTCCGCCCCCATCATGAGCTTGTCCTTGGCGCGCTCGAACTCCTCCATGCCGACCAGACGCTTGTCGCCGCGGGCCGCAAACAGCGCCGCCTCGTTCACGAGATTGGCCAGATCGGCGCCGGAGAAGCCCGGGGTGCCGCGAGCGAGCAGGCCCGGCTTGACGTTGTCGGCCGTCGGCACCTTGCGCATGTGCACCTTGAGGATCTGCTCGCGACCACGCACATCCGGTAGGGGTACCACCACCTGGCGATCGAAGCGACCAGGACGCAGCAGCGCGGGGTCGAGCACGTCGGGCCGGTTGGTGGCCGCGATGACGATGACGCCCTCATGGCCCTCGAAGCCGTCCATCTCCACCAGCAACTGATTCAGCGTCTGCTCGCGCTCGTCATGACCGCCGCCAAGGCCGGCACCACGATGGCGCCCGACCGCGTCGATCTCGTCGATGAAGATGATGCAGGGGGCGTGTTTCTTGCCCTGCTCGAACATGTCGCGCACCCGCGAGGCACCGACCCCGACGAACATCTCGACGAAATCCGAGCCGGAGATGCTGAAGAAGGGCACCTTGGCCTCGCCGGCGATGGCCTTGGCGAGCAGTGTCTTGCCGGTACCGGGCGAGCCCACCATCAGCACCCCGCGCGGGATCTTGCCGCCGAGCTTCTGGAACTTGCCCGGGTCGCGCAGGAACTCAACCAGCTCGCTCACCTCCTGCTTGGCTTCATCCACGCCGGCGACGTCGGCGAAAGTGACCCGCACCTGGTCCTCGGACAACAGGCGAGCGCGACTCTTGCCGAAGGACAGCGCACCCCGACCGGCGCCACCACCCTGCATCTGCCGCATGAAGAAGACCCATACGCCGATGAGCAGCAGGAAGGGGAACCAGGAAATGAAGATCTGCATCAGCAGGCCCTGCTGATCCGGAGGCCGTGCCTGAATGCGCACCCCGTTTTCGAGCAGTTCGCCCACCATGGCGCGATTGTCGGACTCCGGGCTGTAGGTGACGAAGCGGTTGTTGTTGTCCCGCCGCCCCTGCACGACGTTGCCGTCGATGACCACCTCGGCCACCCGGCCCGCACGAACATCGGCGATGAACTCGGAGTAGTCGACGGTCAGGGCATTGCCCTGACGAGGCCCGAAGGTCTGGAATACCATCATCAGCACCAGGGCAATGACCACCCAGAGCACGATGTTCTTGGTCATGTCGTTCAAACCGGATCTCCTCTGCTGGCGGGGTAGACACCCCGACCGCCTCACTGGGGAACTCCCACTTCGAATTCGCCGCGAGGCGCACCGCCCTCGCGACTATAGCAGCCGCCCCCCAACCTGCCGGCCCACGCCGACTGACTACCGGGAGTGCTGGTGGTTCAGCCGCGAACGATGGTGGAGCCGACCCCGGACACCGCTGGGGCTCAGATGCCTGCCTCCGTCGCCTGCCCCGCGACCGCTCCCGCACCCCGGAAATCACGGGCGACCACATAGACCTCGCGCGAGCGATCACGGGAGGCGTCCGGCTTGCGCGTGACTACCCGCCCGTAATCCGACCGCAGCCCGCGGATGAAGGCATCCGAGCCTTCACCCATGAACACCTTCGCCACGAAGCTGCCTCCGGGCCGGAGCACCTTCGCGGCGCAATCCGCCGCGAGTTCCGTCAGGCCCATGGCCCGCGCCTGATCCACAGCACGCGTGCCGCTCATGTTGGGCGCGAGATCCGAGAGCACGAGGTCGAGCGGCGCGCCGCCGGTCAGGGCCAGCACTGCGGTGAGGGTCTCATCGCGGGTGAAATCCCCCTCGACGAAATCGACGCCTGCGAGCGGTTGCATCGGCAGGATATCGGTCGCGATGAGCCGACCCTGAGCCCCGATCCGGTTCAGCGCCACCTGGGCCCAGCCCCCGGGCGCGGCACCAAGGTCGAGCACCCGCATGCCGGGGCGAAAGAGCCGATCGCGCTCGTCCAGTTCCATGAGCTTGTAGGCCGCCCGTGAACGATAGCCCTGGCGTGCCGCGGCCTGCACGTAGGGATCACGTCGGTGCTCCTCGAGCCAGCGTCGGCTGCTGGGGCGCTTTGCCACACTCGCCTTACTCCGCCCACCCGCGCATCAGACGTAGCGTACCGCGAGGATCTCGTACTCGATGGCGCCACCCGGTGCCTGCACGGTCACGACATCCCCGGCCGACTTGCCGATGAGGGCGCGCGCAACCGGCGAGGTCACGGACACACGCCCGGCGCGGATGTCCGCCTCGTCCTCACCGACGATCTGGTAGCTGACCCGTTCGTCGGTATCGCAGTTGACGATGTCTACCG
>DNIF01000277.1 GCA_003485715.1 Gammaproteobacteria bacterium | reverse complement strand
GGGTCGATCTCGAACTGAAGACTGGTCAGGATCTGGGCCGGGGTACGGTGTCCCGTGAGGACGCTGACCTCATCTTCGGGGTACAGGTCGCTA
Organism: Gammaproteobacteria bacterium; assembly: GCA_003485715.1. Classification (GTDB taxonomy): domain Bacteria; phylum Pseudomonadota; class Gammaproteobacteria; order UBA7966; family UBA7966; genus UBA7966. Next base: position 9,112 of record DNIF01000277.1, on the reverse strand, counting down.
TCCCGCTCGAAACTCGCCGTGGGCGGGGTGCGGTGGCCGAGGCGCGCGCCAATCTGGCCCAGCTTGCCTTCCAGCGTCAGCAACTGGAGGAGCAACTCGTGGTGGAGGTGCAGCGGATCGGGAACGACCTCGAGGCTGCACGCAACTTCGCGCTGCTGACCGCGCAGGAGGTGCAGCAGGCACGATTGATGGAGTTCGCCGAGCGCGAGCGCTTCGAGGAAGGCGCCGCCGACTTCTTCCTGGTCAATCTGCGGGAAGAGCGTACGGCTGATGCGGGAGTGCGCAACGTGGATGCCGAACTCTCCTGGTTCCGCGAACTGGCGAACTATCAGGCCACCACGGTAGATCGCGCCGCATTGGGTCTGGGCAGCGCGCGCTGAGGATTGTCCGAGTGCACGCGGTCATGACGGCACCTGTTGATGCCAGCGCATGTGGACGCGGCGATGCACTGAATGCCCGCCGTCGTACATCATTCCCGCCGCCCCCCGTCATTCCCGCGCAGGCGGGGATCCAGTCCGGCCTGTCGGCTGCTCACTGTCGCCTGTCCCCGCAACAGCGGGTGGCGGCATGACGAAATCCACCAAGGCCCCGAGATGAGGACAACAGGGCGGCCCGTCGTAGCGGCCATGCCGTTCCTGGCCGTGTTCCTGGTCGCGGGCGTGGATGTGACGCTGCGCGGACTCTGGCCGGTCGATGAAACCCGTTATGCCGCCGTCGCCTGGGAGATGTGGTGGCGCGGGGATCTCGTGCTGCCGCGTCTGCTGGGTGAGCCCTACAGTCACAAGCCGCCCTTGCTGTTCTGGCTGATCCACGCCGGCTGGCTGCCGTTCGGCGTGAACGACCTCTGGCCACGACTCCTGCCCTGGTGCCTGGCGCTGGCGCAGTTGCTGGCCCTGCGCGCGTTGGCGCGCGACCTTGCCCCGGACCAGCCCCGGCTGCCCGATCACGTCACCTGGCTGCATAGCGGGCTCAGTCTCTGGCTCGCCTGGGCGGGGGTGCTTGCCTTCGATGTCTTGCTCGGCTGCTGCGTGCTCATGGCCCTGCGACCGGTTGCTCGCTCGCTCGGCAAGGGGCAGCCGCTCGCTGTGCTGCCGCTCGGGGCCTGGCTCGGGCTTGCTCTGCTCGCCAAGGGGCCGGTGGCCCTGATCTTCGTGCTACCGGCGGCACTGATGGCCCCCTGGTTCAACAAGCCCGGGTCCGCGAACCTCGGTGTGCCTGAGGTCGCGGCACATGGCCTGCGGGTCGCGCTCGCCATGCTGCTCGCGCTGGGGCTTGCGGCCCTGTGGGTGTTGCCTGCCGCGAGTCTGGGTGGGGAGGCCTACGCAAACGCCATCCTCTGGGGGCAGTTCGCGGGCCGGGTCGTGCATTCGTTCGCACATCGTGAGCCATGGTGGAGGTATCTCCCCTGGCTGCCGCTGCTGCTCTTTCCGTGGTCGCTTTGCCCTGGACTGTTTCTGGCACGCCAGGCCGTGGCTGAAGCGCAGACGCGGGCCGCGCGCCGGCTAGTCGCCGGCACCGTGCTGACCGCGTTCCTCATCCTCTCGGGCATCAGTGGCAAGCAGTTGCACTACCTGGTCCCGCTGCTGCCGCTGGCTGTGCTATGGCTGGCGCTGCGGCTGCCGTGCGCCGAGGTGCACTCCGGCCCGCGTGCGCCTGCCGTCGCCGTGGGCATCGCTGCCTGCGCACTCGCACCGGTGGCGCTGGGATTCATCGGGCATCCACGCTGGCCGCTCTGGGTGCCGGAACTGAGCCCGCTGCTGCCGCTCGCGTTGCTGGCTCTGGCGGTCGCGGGCTGGCACATCGCGAGAGTGGCCCATGGGGACCGGGCCTTCATGGGCCCGTGGATTCAGGGCCTCGGGCTGCTGTTGCTGCTCCAGATCGGGGTGGTTCGCCTGGCCGACAGCGATTTTCGCCCGCAGGCCATTCTGCCGTACCTGCAGCAGGCCGAGCGGGCGGGACACGGCTGGGCCTATCTCGGTGGCTACGCCGGGGAGTTCGATCTCAGCGGCCGGTTGCGCGAGCCACCGACCCTGCCGGGGGACGCGCGAGCCGTCTCGACCTGGGCGGCGCAGGCGCATCCGCAGGCACCGCTGCTCAGGATGTTCCGCGGCGAACTGCCAGCCGGACTGCCCCCGCCGCTGCTGGTGCAGCGATGGCGCGGCAAGCGGCTGGTGATGTGGCGGGCGGCTGATATTGCGGGCAATGCCCAACTGCGGGAGTTTCTGGGTCCGTGAGCGCGCGCAGGCCCGTCGTGTCGCAGCCCCGTGCCAAGCCCTTGCCGGCTATGCCAAGGGGAAGTCTCGGGCACCCACGCCAGCCACGCGTCCGACGGTCCGGCCCGCGCTAGGTGGCCTGGATTTGAGGCTCCGGCGGTGGTGGTTCCTTGGCCGGAGTACCCGGTTCCTCCAGTGCACGCTGGCCCTCTTCGACGGCCCGCTCGGCCTTCTCCAGGATCTCGGCGCGTGCCTTCTCGGCAGCCTCGAGGGCCTTGCGCGTGGCCTCGCTGGCCGCGTCCACGGTCTGTTTCACCGACTCTCCTGCGGCATCGACTGCCTGGTCGGTGGCGATGCCCGCCTCACCGAAGGCCTGCTCGAGGACGTCTCCGGCGGCCCTCACCGCATCCCGGGCCAGATCACCGGCCGTGGCCGACGAGGGTGCCGTCGCCGGATCATTCGGCGGAGCGGGGGTGGCGGTGGACTGACCCTCGGTCGCAGCATCGGCTGAACCAGGTGGCTCGACCTCGGCACAAGCGGGGAGCAATAAGACCGTGGCGAGAAGCCCGGCGCAGGCCAGAGCGGTGCGGGTGACGGGTATCATCATGGGCTGCCTACTCCCGAAAGGGTACTTCAGATGAGTCATGGACGTCCCGGCAGGGTAAACGTGCCGTCAGCCGGCTGCAAAGGGCGGTCTCCGGGATATGGGGCCCTGATTGAACCGCTGGTAGTCGCGCTGCGACGCCTCGGACCACCGGTGTTCCTGGGCCTCCTCATCGTGGCCGTGCTGCAACCTTGGCTGATCCACCCGCGCTGCGTCGATCAGCCGACCTTCTGTGACCCGGCGCAGTTGCCGGCCTGGGACCGCTGGTCGCTCGAACGGCACGAGCGCTGGGCGGTCGTGGCCGACGAGGCCTTGCAGTGGTCCACCACGGCGCTGGCGCTGGCGTTGCCGGTGTTGCTGCCGGCATCCACCGCCCCACGCCTGGCCGGTCTCGCGCGCGACTGGCTGTTGCTAACCGAGACGGCCGCCTGGAACTGGGCCAGCACCGAGGCCGCCCAGTTGCTGGTGCAGCGTCCGCGTCCGCCACTCTTCAACCGTGAGGTAAACGTGAAGCCGCACGACCGACGCAGCCAGTACACCTCGTTCTGGTCCGGTCACACGAGCTATGTCGCGGCCATGGGTGCGGCGCTGGTGCTGCTCGCTCGCAGCCGCGGACGTGCGCGCCTGAGCATCGCGCTGACGGCCTTCGCAATCACGGCGACCGTGGCTACGGCAGGTTTCCGCATCCTTGAGGGGCGGCACTTCCTGCTCGACGTGGTCGCGGGTGCGCTGGCTGGTGCCGTCGTGGCGCTGTTGGTGGCCCGCTGGCGTCGAGACAGCCCGCGAGCGGCTGGACTTTCCTGAGGGCACCCCATGCCGCTGTCGGTCAGGGCAATCGCACTTAGGGCGCTCATCGGCGTGAGCGAGCGTGAGGCAAAGCGCCGTGAGCACGCGCATGTTACGTCTTGCGCCACCTGACGTTCTCGGGACCGGAATCACGAAGCGCCTGCAACATGAGGGCAGCGCACCCAGCGCCGGAGCGCGACTCGACACCGGTGACACCCCGGATGGAATTCCGGGCACCCTCTCAGGCCACGCTGGCCACCGCGCTGCGACCGCCGCAGCACTTCTTGAATTTCCGCCCGCTGCCGCAGGGGCAGGCCTCGTTGCGGCCGGTTTTCGGTCCGGTAACGACGGGCTGGCGTGACTCGCCGACGAGATCGCCATCGTCGTAACGCCAGACGCCACCCTCCCGGCAGAAGCGCGCGCGCTCGTGATGGATCTGCTCGGTACCCTTCAGGCGAAAGCGGGCGATGAACTCGACTTCGCCCTGGTCGTCGTGCTCCATGCCGGCCGTCCGTTCCAGTACTTCGAGCCCGAGCCATTCGGAGGTTGCCCACGCCTTGGCACCCTCGTGATCGAAGTCCTCACGCAGCCGTGAGGCCAGAGAATCGTGCAGGAAGTTGATGCGCGCCCGCACGAAGGCGCTGTAGCGCGCGCGCATGAGGGCTTCGGCCGTGGGTGCAGCCAACTGGCCGTCGTGGATAGCACCGCAGCAGTCGCTGTAGCGGGTTGGCAGGCCGCAAGGGCAGGTGTCGTCGAGGCTCATTCAGGCGTCCAGGTCGGGTATGAGACGGCTCTGTATGAGGGCCATCTCGTCCTTGATATGCAACTTCCGCTTTTTCAGGCGCTGTATCCGCAACTGATCGACGCCAGGCTGCTCGGCGAGGCGCCCAATGAGGTCGTCCAGATCGCGATGCTCGACCTCCAGGGCGAGCAGGCGATGACGCAGCGTCTGTTCGGTGGCGGCATCCATCGGTGGCGGCATCATAGCCCGAGCGGTGGTCCAATCGCCCCGGTGAATCCGGTCGCTGGTGTGTCCGCGACGCCGTCTTCCGCCGTTGCCGGGGCGATCTGCCGCGGCAGGCCCCAGGCCTCCCAGACGGCCGGCAACCGCTCCGGCAGAGTGACGACGTTGCCCAGCTCTGCGAGTGGCCCCGGGGCATGGAAATCAGAGCCGACGGACAGACCGAGCCCATAGCGGCCACAGGCCCCGACGATGGCATCGATCTCCGCGCGCGCCAGGCGGGCGGGGCCGAGTTCGAGACCCTCGCCCCCGATGGCGCGAAAGGTGTCCGCCAACCGCATGAACTTCGTGTGGCTCAAGCCATAGCGCAGGGGGTGTGCCAGCACTGCCGTACCGCTGGCGGCACGAATGGCGGCGACGGCCGGTTCCAGTTCGATCCAGCCACCGGCGACATGGGCCGGGCGTCCCGGCTTCAACCAGCGGCGGAAGGCGGCCTCTTCGTTGCGGACGTGGCCGAGTTCCACGAGGGCACGGGCGAAATGCATGCGCCCGACACTACCAACGCCGGCCAGCGCCCAGGCGTGCTCCGCGATCGCGGCCATGCCGGCGCGCCGGAAGCGCTCTGCCATGGCCTCCCCACGGGCGTGCCGCAGCCGTGCCTGCTCCGCCAGCGCCGCGGCGAGGGCGGGGGCGTCCGGGTTCACGTTGAGACCCAGCACGTGCAGGGTGCGCCCTGCATGCAGCACGGAGATCTCGACGCCGGGGATGAGGGTGATCCCGTGCAACGCCGCCGCGGCACCGGCCTCGGCGAGGCCGCCGATGGAATCGTGATCGGAGAGCGCGAGGAAGCGCACACCGCGCTCCGCCGCCCGGGCCACCACTGCGGCCGGTGTCAGCACGCCATCCGAGGCCACGGAGTGGCAGTGGAGGTCGATGCTCATGCGACCGCGTGCCCGAGAATGCTCCGCCGGCAGCCGGGGGATTGGGTGTCGGTCGAGTTCGCGAGCTTGCTCACGGGCCGTCCGGTCCGCCGTGCGTGCCGAAGCGACCCTCAATCACGCGACCGTGACCGGTGGTGTGTACCGTGCCCTCGGGCAGCGCGAGGTGAATGGATTCGATCTGCGCGCCGTTCAGCCAGGCATGCCCGTCGAAGCGCCGATCGCCCTCGCGGCTGAATTCGAAGCGATAACCGCGGCGGATGCCGATGCGTCCGCTCGGCTGCCGGGCGAGGCGCATGGACATGAGCACCACGGACTGGTCGAGCAGCAGCAGGCCCGAGTCCTCACAGACGCGGCGCACCTGTCGAAGCACGCGTTCACGCGCCTGCATGCCATCGAGCCAGAGCCAGGTCAGCACGGCGAGCCCGATGAGTGCGAGTTCCGTCATTCGCTTGCTGCCTCCACGGCCTCGGCCTGCTCACGCAGGGCCGCGACCTCGCGATCCCAGTGCGCCGCCTGCCCGTACCACGGGAATGCCGGAGGGAAGGCCGGGTCATCCCAGCGCCGCGTCACCCACGCCATGAAGTGGAGCATGCGCCGGGCCCGCAGGGCCTCCACCCGACGCCACTCGCCCACATCGAAATCGGCGAATTCAAGATAGCCCTCCAGCAAGAGACCCTGGCGACGCTCGGCTTCGTGACCGGCGGCCCCGAGCAGCATCCACAGGTCCTGCACCGGTGGCCCCGAGACGGAGTCGTCGAAGTCCACGAGCCAGGTCCGCTCGTCCCGGACCAGGACGTTGCCCGCGTGACAATCTCCGTGCAGGCGCACGCCAATCGGTGCGGGCAACAGGGCCTCCAGTTCCTCCACCGTGGCGATCAGCCGATCGGCGGCCGATTGCCAGGCGGCGCGTGCGCCCGCGGGCAAGAGCGGACCCTGGAGCACATCCTCGCGGGCAGCATGCAGGTCCAGATGTGCAGCCAGCGTTGGTCGCGCCAGGTAGCGGCGGGTGCCCCCGATTGCGTGAATGCGGGCGAGGAGTCGCCCGAGCGAGATGAGTTGTTCGCGGTCGTCCGGATCCGGCGGGCGGCCGCCGAAGCGCTGGAAGAGGGCGAAGCAATGGCCACTGGCGCTCCGGTGCAGCGTCTCCCCGCAGGCGTCTGTCAGCGGGGCGAGGACCCAGAGGTCGGCCGCCGCGAGTTCGGCCAGGAAGGCGTGTTCCTCGCGGATCGCCGCCTCTGACCAGCGACCCGGTCGGTAGAACTTCGCGATCAACGGGGCCTCGCCCTCCAGACCGATCTGGTAGACGCGATTCTCGAAGCTATTGAGCGCGAACAGGCGACCGTCGGGCTCATGGCCGCTCGCGGCGATGGCGTCGAGGATGGCCTCCGGATGCAGCCCGGCATAAGGGCGTGTCGCCGGGGTTGTCCTGTCGTGGGTCAGTCGCATGGGCGGATTGTGACGCCCCCCGCGTGGCACGTCGAAACGTCCATCTGCGGGGGCGCGCGTCGCCTTCAGTGCGGGAGGGGCAGGACCCACTTCACGAGCGTCACTACCACGAGCAGCGCCACGAGCGAGGCGAGGTAGAGGCCGAAAAACCAGGCCCATTGCCACCAGCGCGGGCCGGGGGGGGCGACCGTGGCCGGGTCTTCGCGGCCCGGATTCGGATTGGTTGTCGAGCGCGGGTCAGTCACCGTTGGGTCAGTGGTAACCCGCGTCACTGACCTTGCCCGCGAAGATGCGGTAGCCCATCACCGTGTAGAAAATCACCACGGGCAGGAACAGCACCACGCCGATGAGGGCGAACTCCTGCGAGGCGGGCGGTGAGGAGGCCGCCACGAAGGTGACCGCGCGCGGAATGATGTAGGGCCAGATGCTGACGACCAGACCCACGTAGCCGAGCAGGAAGAGCGCGAGGCTGGCCCAGAACGGGGCCTGTTCGCGCCGCTCCACCAGCGCACGGCTGCCGTACAGCGCCACGATCACCGCGGCCAGTGGCACGGGCGCGAGGAAGAACAGGTTCGGCAGCGAGAACCAGCGATCACGGATCTCGGGCTCCATCAGGGGTGTCCACAGACTCACGATCAGCATGCAGGCCAGCACGGCCACCCAGAGCCGATCGGCCTGCCGGTAGCACCAATGCTGCAGCAACCCGTCGGTCTTCATGATGAGCCAGGTGGCGCCGAGCAGCCCGTAGCCCAGCACCACGGCAAATCCGGTGAACAGGGTGAAGGGTGTGAGCCAGTCGAATGGGCCGCCGACGTAGCGCTGGTCGACCACATCGAGGCCCTGAACCACCGCGCCGAGGACGATGCCCTGACAAAACGCGGCCACGGTAGAGCCACCACTGAAGGCGATGTCCCAGAGGAAGCGGCTCTGCCGTGCCTTGAAGCGGAACTCGAAGGCCACGCCGCGGAAGATGAGCGCCGTCAGCATGAGCATGATCGGCACGTACAGGGAGGACAGCAGCACCGCATAGGCCACCGGGAATGCGGCCATCAGGCCGGCCCCCCCGAGGACGAGCCAGGTCTCGTTGCCGTCCCAGACCGGCGCGACACTGTTCATCATGCGGTCGCGGTGGGCGGATTCGGGGGCGAGCGGGAAGAGGATCCCGACGCCCAGATCGAAGCCGTCCAGCATCACGTACACGACCACGCCGGTGGCGATCACCAGCGCCCAGATGAAGGGTAGAAGCCAAGGGTCGATCATCGTCAGGTGTCCTTGAGCAGGGCGGGTTGCCAGACGTGCGGTGTGGCCGGCCCTGCGGCCGGGGCTGCGACCTCCGGACCCTTGCGCACCACGCCGGTGAGGTAGTGGAGGTAGGCCGCGAAGATGATGCCGTAGACCACCGCCAGGGCGATGAGGGAGTAGAGCACGCGCGCGGGCTCGATGGGCGATACGGCGTCTGCCGTACGCATCATCCCCTGCACTACCCAGGGCTGGCGACCGATCTCGGCCACATACCAGCCCGAGAGCGTGGCAAGGAAACCGACTGGCGTGCTGTACGCCAGGGCGCGAAGCAGCCAGCGCTGTTCAGCGAGCGTGCCGCGGAAGGCGAACCAGGTGGCGGCCCAGGCCAGTGCCAGCAGCAGCAGGCCTGAGCCCACCATGATGCGGAAGGCGAAGAAGATTGGCGCCATGGGTGGGCGATCCTCCGGCGGGGCCTCCTTCAATCCCTTCACCACGCCATCGAAGTGATGCTCGAGGATGAGGCTCGCGCCGTAGGGGATCCCGACCTCGAAGTGGTTACGCTCGGCCGCGTCATCCGGAATGGCGAAGAGCAGCAACGGGGCCCCGGCCATGGTGTCCCAGCGCCCCTCCATCGCCGCGACCTTCAGCGGCTGATGCTCTTTCACGTTCAGCCCATGCATGTCTCCCACCAGGATCTGCATCGGGGCAGCGATGGCGGCCATACCGAGGGCGAGGGCGATTGCGCGGGTGGCGAGCAGGCGCTCGCGGCCGTGCAGCAGGTACCAGGCGCTCACGCCGGCCACGACGAAGGCGCTGGTGAGGTAGGTCGCAAACATCATGTGCACGAAGCGGTAAGGCATCGACGGATTGAAGATGATGGCCCACCAGTCGAGCGGATAGAACACACCGCCGCGCCATT
>DNIF01000149.1 GCA_003485715.1 Gammaproteobacteria bacterium | reverse complement strand
CCGCACCAAGGGAAACGCAGGAACCCTCCACATGTTTCGGCCGACCTGGCCGGCGTCCAGCCAGGCCGCGGGAACGCCCCAGCGTCCGTGTCCCGGGCCCTGCGGTTGGTCTGCTTCCAATCCGGTCGGGGTCCACGGGAAGGTCGACTCTCCTCATGGTTTGAGGCACGGCAGGTGCTGAAGCAGCGTCTGCGGGCATTCGGCAGCAAGGCAGGATGCGCAGGGCGTGGCCTGACGCAAGTCGTGTTGGTGCCTCTAGACGGTTGCAAAAACGCGCTGCAATGCCACACTTCGCCGGCCCGCGCGGTCCCGCGTTCGCTGGTCGTCCGGCGGGTGCTTTTCTCCGCGCCGTGTCAGATCCATCGGGCCGGGGTGTACAGGTGTGCCATCGGCGCGATGCGGCTGGCACACATCACGCGCGTGAGCGCGTCCAGCGGTCAGAGCGGCGAGGGGTCGTCAGGCCGTCCGGCGTAGGTGTCGTTTGCCTGCGTCCGTCGGGCTGTGGCACCGGCTGCACGGTCTTGGGGTGGTGGTGCCTACCATGCTCGACAACTACGTACCGGTGCTCGTTTTCTTCGTGGTGGCCACGCTGTTCGGGCTGATTGGCCTCGCAGCCGGTTTCATCCTCGGGCCGCGTCGCCCGGATCGCGAGAAGCTCTCCCCCTACGAGTGTGGCTTCGAGGCCTTCGAGGACGCCCGTGCCAAGTTCGACGTGCGTTTTTACCTCGTCGCAATCCTGTTCATTCTGTTCGATCTCGAGATCGCCTTCTTCGTGCCGTGGGCCCTGGTGCTGGATGAACTGGGCATGCATGCGCTGCTTGCCATGCTGCCCTTCCTGCTGGTGCTGGTGGTGGGCTTCGTCTACGAGTGGCGCAAGGGGGCACTGGAATGGGAGTAGAAGGCATCCTCGAAAAGGGTATGGTGACCACCACCGTCGATACCCTGGTCAACTGGGCGCGGACGGGCTCGATGTGGCCGATGACCTTCGGCCTCGCCTGCTGTGCGGTGGAAATGATGCACGCAGGGGCCGCGCGTTACGATCTGGATCGCTTCGGTATCGTCTTCCGGCCCAGCCCGCGCCAGTCCGATGTGATGATCGTGGCCGGCACACTGGTCAACAAGATGGCCCCGGCGCTGCGCAAGGTCTACGACCAGATGCCAGAGCCGCGCTGGGTGATCTCCATGGGTTCCTGTGCCAACGGTGGTGGCTACTACCACTACAGCTACGCCGTGGTGCGCGGCTGTGACCGCATCGTGCCGGTGGATGTCTACGTGCCCGGTTGTCCGCCCACGGCCGAGGCCCTCCTTTTCGGCATCATTCAGTTGCAGAAGAAGATCACGCGCACCGACACCATCGCGCGGCGGGCGGTCTGAGAGGCTCGCAATGACTGACTCGACCCAGAACAGCGCACTCTCCCTGCTCGCAGAGCGTGTGCAGGAGGCGCTTGGCGAACACCTGCTCGAACTCATCGAGCATCGCGGCCAGCTCACGGCCATTGTCGCGGCTGCGGCCTGGGTGGACGTTGCCCGCCGGCTGCGCGATCTGCCGGGCCTGCGTTTCGAGCAGATGATCGATCTCTGTGGCGTGGACTACGCCGCCTGGGGTGTCGACGAGTGGACCACCGCGCGCGCCTCCAACGCCGGCTTCAGCCGTGCGGTGCGTGAGGACCTGCAGGACGGTGTGAGGCCGGGTGTAGTGAGCCCTGCCGAGCGGGGCCGCTTCGCCGTGGTTGCTCAACTTCTGTCGGTGCAGAACAACCAGCGTCTGCGCATCCGCGCACATCTGCCGGAAGACTTCCCCACCATCGCCACGCTTGCCGGCGTGTGGGCCGCCGCAGACTGGTTCGAGCGCGAGGCCTTCGATCTCTTCGGCATCCTCTTCGATGGACACCCCGATCTGCGTCGTATCCTCACCGACTACGGCTTCGTCGGCCACCCCTTCCGCAAGGACTTCCCGCTCGAGGGCCATGTTGAGGTGCGTTACGACCCGGAACAGGGTCGGGTGGTCTATCAGCCGGTTACCATCGACAATCGCGTGCTGGTGCCACGAGTCATCCGCGAAGACAACCGCTGGCTCATCGACCGCACCGGTGCCAGTAAGGGCAATCGCAATGGCTGACATCCGCAACCTGACACTGAACTTCGGCCCGCAGCATCCGGCGGCGCACGGCGTGTTGCGGCTGGTGCTGGAGATGGACGGCGAGGTCATCGAGCGCGCCGATCCGCACATCGGGCTGTTGCACCGGGGCACCGAGAAGCTTGCCGAGAGCAAGCCCTTCAATCAGTCCATCGGCTATATGGATCGGCTCGATTACGTGTCGATGATGTGCAACGAGCACGGCTATGTGCTCGCCATCGAGAAGCTCCTCGACATCACGCCCCCCATCCGTGCGCAGTACATCCGGGTGATGTTCGATGAGGTCACCCGCATCCTGAACCACCTCATGTGGCTCGGGGCACATGGCCTCGATATCGGCGCCATGACGATGTTCCTCTACTGCTTCCGTGAGCGGGAGGACCTCATGGACTGCTACGAGGCGGTGTCTGGCACCCGCATGCACGCCACCTACTACCGCCCCGGGGGTGTCTACCGCGACCTCCCGGAGACCATGCCGAAGTACGAGAAGAGCGCGCTCCGGAGCGCTGCCGAGGTAGCGCGGCTGAACGCCAATCGCGAAGGCTCCCTGCTTGACTTTCTGCAGGATTTCACCGAGCGCTTCCCCGCCTGCGTGGATGAGTACGAGACCCTCCTCACCGACAACCGCATCTGGAAGCAGCGCACGGTCGGCATCGGTGTGGTCAGTCCTGATCGCGCCCTGCAACTCGGCTTCACCGGGCCGATGCTGCGCGGCTCCGGTATCGCCTGGGACTTGCGCAAGAAGCAGCCCTACGAGGTCTACGCGCAGATGGACTTCGACATCCCCGTCGGCGTCACCGGCGATTGCTACGACCGCTATCTCGTGCGGGTCGAGGAGATGCGGCAGTCCAATCGCATCATCCGCCAGTGCATCGACTGGCTGCGGATGAATCCCGGCCCGGTGATGCTGGAGGACAACAAGCTCATGGCCCCGCGCCGGGAGTCAATGAAGGGCGACATGGAGGCCCTCATCCATCACTTCAAGCTCTTTACCGAGGGCTACTGCGTACCGCCGGGCGAGGTCTACGCTGCGGTCGAGCATCCCAAAGGCGAGTTCGGGGTGTATCTGATCTCGGACGGCGCCAACAAGCCTTATCGGCTCAAGGTCCGGGCCCCGGGTTTCGCACACCTCGCCTCGATTGACGAGATGGTGCGCGGTCACATGCTGGCCGACGTGGTGGCCGTGATCGGCACACAGGATATCGTCTTCGGAGAGATCGACCGATGAGCGGTGCTGAGCATGACGGTGCGGCCGCTGCCGCAATCATTGAAGGCGAGGGCGAGGTGATGCTCTCAGCGCATGCGCGCGAGGTGATCGACGCGTGGCTCGCCAAGTATCCCGCCGACCAGCGCCAATCGGCCGTGCTCGCAGCCCTGCGCGAGGTCCAGCACGAGAATGGCGGCTGGGTCAGCACGGCATTGATGGATGCGGTGGCCGATTACCTCGGCATGGATCGCATCGCCGTCTACGAGGTCGCGAGCTTCTACTCGATGATCGAGACGAAACCGGTGGGCCGGCACAGTGTCTCGATCTGCACCAATATCTCCTGCTGGCTCCGCGGTGGCGAGGACATCGTCCGGCACGTGGAGGACCGGCTGGGGATTGTCACTGGCGAGACCACCAGCGACGGTCGCATCTTCCTCAAGCGCGAGGAGGAATGTCTGGCCGCCTGCTGTGGGGCACCGATGATGATGGTCGACCACCACTATCACGAGAATCTGACCCTGGAAGAGGTCGATCGCATCCTGGACGAGCTGAGATGAGCCAGATCCTGCTGAACCAGACCGTCTACGAAACCCTCCAGTTCGACGAGCCCTGGAGCTTGGCGAGCTACCTGAAGATTGGCGGCTATCAGGCTTGGCGCCGCATCCTCACGGAGAAAGTGCCACCCGAGCAGGTCATCGAGGAGGTCAAGGCCTCAGGCCTGCGCGGTCGCGGAGGGGCCGGTTTCCCGACCGGGGTGAAGTGGAGTTTCATGCCACGCACGGCGCCCGGTCAGAAGTACATCGTCTGCAACGCGGACGAATCCGAGCCGGGAACCTGCAAGGATCGCGACATCCTCCGCTTCAATCCGCACGCCCTGGTTGAAGGCATGGCAATCGCGGGTTACTGCGTGGGTGCGACGGTCGGCTACAACTACATGCGTGGCGAGTTCATGGATGAGCCCTACGCGCGTTTCGAGCAGGCGCTGGTCGAGGCCTATCGCGAGGGATTGCTCGGGCGCGACATCCTGGGCAGCGGCGTGCACATCGATCTTTACGGCACCCTCGGCGCGGGGGCCTACATCTGCGGCGAAGAGACAGCCCTGCTGGAATCCCTCGAGGGCAAGAAGGGTCAACCGCGTTTCAAACCGCCTTTCCCCGCCAGCTTCGGTCTTTACGGGCGCCCGACCACCATCAACAACGTCGAGTCGCTGGCCTCCGTCCCCACCATCTTGCGCAAGGGGGCAGAGTGGTTCGCCGACATTGGGCGACCCAACAACGGCGGCACCAAGGTGTTCTCGGTCAGCGGCCATGTCGAACGACCAGGAAACTTCGAAGTGCCGCTCGGCACCTCCTTCCGCGACCTGCTCGCGCTCGCGGGTGGCGTGTGGAAGGGGCGCCGGTTGAAGGCCGTCATCCCCGGTGGTTCCTCGGTGCCAGTCCTGCCTGGCGAGGTGATGCTCGCCACCGACATGGACTACGACTCCATCAGCAAGGTGGGTTCGATGCTCGGATCGGGTGCCGTCATCGTCATGGACGAGACCACCTGCATGGTCAGTGCGCTGCGCCGGATCTCGCGTTTCTACTACGCCGAATCCTGCGGTCAGTGCACCCCGTGCCGTGAGGGCACCGGCTGGCTCTATCGCATGTTGACCCGCATCGTCGAGGGCAAGGGCGAGCCGGCCGATCTCGAGCGCCTGGACGACGTCGCTCGCAAGATCGAGGGGCGCACCATCTGTGCGCTGGGCGATGCCGCCGCCATGCCGGTGCGGAGCTTCATCAAACATTACCGGGCAGAGTTCGAGTACTTCATCGAGCACGGTCGCAGCCAGGTCGGCCCGCTGCCGGCGCGCGCCGCCTGAGGCTGTACGGTCCCATGACTCACGCCCCCGTCCCCGCGGCCCCCGTTCCAGTTGCCCCTGGTCCGCAGCCGCTCGAATCCGTCTGGACGACGCGGCGAGCCTGGATACTGGCGTTGCGCCTGCTGCCGCGTCTGATCGGGCGCCGGCTGCTGCACCTCGAGTGTGACAGTGGGGAACTGGTCGGTACCCTGCATCACCTCGGTCTGCGTGCGGAGGGTATGGACAGCGATCGCAGCGCCATCGCGCTGGCACGTTCGCAATGGCCCTGTGTGCGCTTTCACCGCTGCCGGCCGGAGGAATTCCGCCCGGAAATCCCCTACGACGTGATCTATTTGAGCAGTGCCGGGCGTCATTGGTCGGGCGACCTCAGGACCACGCTGGAACTCGTCGATCGCAGTCTGCAACCGCGTGGCAGTGTCATCAGCGATACCCAGCATCTCGATGAGGATGTGGTCTCCGCCATCGGTGCTGGTTTTGCGGCGGCAGGTTACGTGCCGCAGTCAGGATTCCCGCGCTCGAGCGATGACCCCTGGTGGGTGTTTCGTCGCGTCCCTTCTGCCTCGCGTCACTGACCTGCCCACCATCGGGCATAGCGATCCATCCGGAGCAACGAAAGTATGGATGAACTGATCACCATCGAGGTCGACGGCGTCGAGCTCCCGGCCCGCAAGGGGCAGATGCTGATCGAGGTGACCGACGAGGCCAGTATCTACATCCCGCGCTTCTGCTATCACCGCAAGCTTTCGGTAGCCGCCAACTGTCGCATGTGTCTGGTCGAGGTCGAGAAGGCGGCCAAGCCGCTGCCGGCCTGTGCGACCCCGGTGATGCCCGGCATGAAGGTGCATACGCGCTCGCCCAAGGCCCTCGATGCCCAACAGGGCACGATGGAGTTCCTGCTCATCAATCATCCGCTCGACTGCCCGATCTGTGATCAAGGCGGGGAGTGCGAATTGCAGGACCTCGCCATGGGTTATGGCAGCTCGGTGTCCCGCTATTCCGAGGCCAAGCGGGTGGTGCCGGAAAAGGACATCGGCCCACTCATCCGTACCGACATGACCCGCTGCATCCACTGCACCCGCTGCGTGCGTTTTGGCGAGGAGATCGCTGGCCTGCGCGAACTCGGCGCGACCGGGCGTGGGGAGCACATGGAGATCGGTACCTACGTCGCGCGGGCAGTCACCTCCGAACTCTCGGGCAACGTCATCGACGTTTGCCCAGTGGGCGCGCTCACCAGCAAGCCCTACCGCTACTCCGCGCGTGCCTGGGAGATGCGCTCCTTCGAATCCATCTCGCCGCACGATGCTCTCGGCTCCAATCTCTGGCTGCATACCAAGGCCAACCGGGTGAAGCGCGTGCTGCCTCGCGAGAACGAGGCCGTGAACGAGGTCTGGATCGCCGATCGTGATCGTTTCTCCTACGAGGGCCTGCAGACGACGGATCGCCTCACGGCGCCACGTTTGCGCGCAGCCGATGGTAGCTGGCAGGAAGTGACGCCAACCGCTGCCGTGGCTGCGGCCATCGCCGGCCTTGCCGGATTGCCGCGCGGTCGCGTCGGCGTGCTCACCGCGCCCATGGCGACCTGTGAAGAGGGGCTCCTGCTGGCGCGCCTAGCCCAGACCCTGGGTACACCACATCTGGACTTCCGCCTCGGTCAATCCGAGGGTGATTGCGAGGATCTCGACCCCGGCCTCGGCGGGGTTGGCATCGAAGACGTTGCGCAACTCGATGCCGCGCTCCTCATCGGCTGCGATCTGCGGCACGAGATCCCCATGCTGAATCATCGCCTGCGCATGGCGGCCCTGCGCGGCGCTGCGGTGAGCGTGCTCGGCGCGCGGCAGCCGCAGGCCAACTGGCCGCTGCATCACGCCTTCACCGAGGCGCCAGCGGCGCAGGCCGGCGTGCTCGCAGGCATCGTGCGGGCTGCGCTCGAGGCGGCTGGCCACCCGATCGCGGCCGACGATGTACTCGCGCGCGTCGCCGTGTCCCCCGCACAACGGGAATGCGCACAGGCGCTCGTTGCTGCCGGCCGCGCGGCGGTCTGGCTGGGTGCCGAGGCAACCCGCAACGCCGGTTACGGCGCGCTCCTCGCGCTGGTGCGGCGCCTCGAGGGCGTGGCCAACGTGCAGGTCGGCTGGCTGCCACCGGGGGCAAACGCGCTCGGTCTCAGCCGTGCCGGCGTGCGCCCGGATCTCGCGTCGGCTCGGGCAGGTCTCCCTGGCCTGTCCGCCCACGCGCAATTGCTCCGCGGCCTCGACGGCTGGCTGCTACTCAACTGCGAACCGGAGATCGACAGTGGTCTCGGGGCCCGGGCGCTGCAGGCGCTCAGCGCAAGCCGCTGCAATGTGGTCGTCACGCCCTGGGTCAGCCCGGCCATGGAGCGCTATGCGCACGTGCTGTTGCCGGCAGCGATCTTCGCCGAGAACGAAGGGAGCTACTGCAACCTCGCCGGACAGCTTCAATCCTTTGCTGCGGTCGTGAAACCGCTCGGCGAGGCACGGGCGGGATGGCGCTGGTTGCGGGCCATCGGGGCAGGCATCGATCCAGCGGCCTTCCCCTTCGAAACCTTCGCCGACCTGCACTCAACCTCGGCAGACGCCGCCGGCCTGCAACGGTCGATAGCTTCGGGGCGTCCCCCGGTCAGTGCTGCCAGCGCCCACGCTGGCGCGACTGGATCGCCTCGCTTCTTCGCGCAGGTCTCCATGTACCGGATCGACCCGCTGGTGCGTCGCGCGGCCGCGTTGCAGGCGACCACCCATGCGGGGGCTGCTGCAACCCTCGCACTCGCTCCGGCGACGGCAGCAGCCCTCGGGCTCAGCGCAGCGGATGCGGTGCAGGTCTCTTCTGACGGAGTGGACGCCGGGCTCTGGCAGGTCGTGATCGATGCGCGCCTGGCAGAGGGCATTGCTGCGACGGATGTGACTCACGCTGGCCAGGTGTCGCTGCCATTGCCCGGGTCTGAACTCACCCTGCTGCGCGTCCCGGCGGCACGAGCCGCCACGGCCGGCTGAACGCCGCCCACTTCCGGAGCCTCGTATCCATGTTCGACTGGTTGCCCGAGCCTGCTGCCACCCTGCTTGAAAGCCTGGTGGGGATCGTCGTCATCATGACGGTCGTGCTCATCAGCGTCGCTTACCTGACCTTGGCCGAGCGCAAGATCATCGGTTACATGCAGCAGCGCATCGGCCCGAACCGCGTCGGCCCGCGCGGCCTGTTCCAGCCCTTTGCCGACATGCTCAAGGCGGCCTTCAAGGAGATCATCGTCCCCACGGGCTCCGACAAGGTGCTCTTCGTCCTGGCGCCCGTCATCGCCGTCGCGCCTGCGCTGACAGCCTGGGCCGTGATTCCATTCGACGACTGGGCGGTGCTGGCCGACGTGAATGCGGGCCTGCTCTACGTGCTGGCCCTGACCTCGCTCGCCGTGTACGGCATCATGATCGCGGGCTGGGCCTCGAACTCCAAGTACGCCTTCTTCGGCTCCATGCGCTCGGCTGCGCAGATTGTCTCCTACGAGATCGCGATGGGCTTCGCCTTGGTTGGCGTGCTCATGACGGCCGGCAGCCTCAATCTGCGCGAGATCGTGCTTGCCCAGCAGGGCAGCCTCCTGCACTGGTACTGGCTGCCCTTGCTGCCGCTGTTTGTCATCTATTTCATTTCCGGGGTTGCCGAGACCAACCGCGCGCCCTTCGATGTCACCGAGGGGGAGTCCGAGATCGTCGCCGGCTTCCACGTGGATTACTCCGGTTTCGCCTTCGCGCTCTTCTTCGTGGCCGAATACGCGAACATGATCCTCATCTCGGTGCTCACGGCCACGATGTTCATGGGTGGCTGGCTGTCGCCGTTCCAGGGCATCCCGCTGCTGGATCCCCTCACTGCCTGGGTGCCGGGCTTCGTGTGGCTGGCGCTCAAGGTGAGCTTGTTCCTGCTGCTCTTCCTCTGGTTCCGCGCCACGTTCCCCCGCTATCGCTACGACCAGATCATGCGCCTGGGCTGGAAGGTCTTCCTGCCGATCACCATCGCCTGGATCGTGGTGGTCGGGGTGTTCTCCGTGCTCGACCTCCCACCCTGGTACGACTGAGATCTCGTGAAGAAATCGCACCCGCGAAGGGCTCCCTGACATGCAAGCCATCTCCTCC
>DNIF01000201.1 GCA_003485715.1 Gammaproteobacteria bacterium | reverse complement strand
ACGAGGAGTTCGGCTCGCCGGAAAGCACCTGGTCGGCGCTCGACCAATTGCGCCGCTTCGTCGAGGAGATCCGTTTCAAGAACTCCGAGATCCCGCTCTTCCTGCACGGTGAGACGCGCACCTCACGCCACATCCCGAACGAAATCCTGCGCGAGCTGAACGGCTTCATCCATATGTTCGAGGATACGCCGGAGTTCATCGCCCGCTACATCATCCGCGAGGCGAAGGCCTACCTGGATGGTCTCGCGCCGCCCTTCTTTCGCGCGCTCACCCACTACGCAAGCGATGGTTCCTACTCCTGGCACTGCCCGGGTCATTCCGGTGGTGTGGCCTTCCTCAAGAGTCCGATCGGGCAGATGTTCCATCAGTTCTTCGGCGAGAACCTGCTGCGGGCCGATGTCTGCAACGCAGTCGACGAACTGGGGCAGCTTCTGGACCACACCGGCCCGGTCTACGACTCGGAGCGAAACGCGGCGCGGATCTTCAATGCCGATCATCTGTTCTTTGTGACCAACGGGACTTCCACCTCGAACAAGATGGTGTTCCACGCCAATGTGGCACCGGGCGATGTGGTGGTGGTTGATCGCAACTGTCACAAGTCGATCCTCCACGCCATCACCATGACCGGTGCAGTCCCGGTCTTCCTGATGCCGACCCGCAATCACTATGGGATCATCGGGCCGATCCCGCTCGAGGAGTTCAGCCCGGACAACATCCGCCGCAAGATCGAGGCGAATCCGTTCGCCGTGGACAAGGGCGTAAAACCGCGCCTCCTCAGCATCACGCAGAGCACCTACGACGGCGTCCTCTACAACGTGGAGATGCTGAAGAAGACCCTCGGATCCAGCGTCGAAACCCTGCACTTCGACGAGGCCTGGCTGCCGCATGCGTCGTTCCACGACTTCTACCGCGATATGCACGCCATCGGGCGCGACCGTCCGCGCAGCGAAGACTCCCTCATCTTCGCGACCCAGTCGGTGCACAAGCTGCTCGCGGGCCTGTCACAAGCCTCGCAGATCCTGGTGCAGGACGCGGAGAACCGCCAACTGGATACCCAGTTGTTCAATGAAGCCTATCTGATGCACACCTCAACCAGCCCGCAATACGCGATCATTGCGTCCTGTGATGTGGCCGCGGCGATGATGGAGCCTCCCGGGGGCACGGCTCTGGTAGAGGAGTCCATCCAGGAGGCGTTGGACTTCCGTCGCGCCATGCGCAAGGTGGAGCGTGAGTTCGGTCAGGACTGGTGGTTCACGGTGTGGGGTCCGGAGCGGATCATCGAGGAGGAAGAAGGGATCGGTGAGCGCGCGGACTGGCTGCTTGACGCCCGCGATGGCTGGCATGGCTTCGGCAGTCTGGCTCAGGGCTTCAACATGCTGGACCCAATCAAGGCCACCGTGATCACCCCGGGGCTCGACCTCTCCGGACATTTTGCCGACAGCGGCATACCGGCGGCCATCGTGACCAAGTACCTCGCGGAGCATGGTGTAGTGGTCGAAAAGACCGGCCTCTACACCTTTTTCATCATGTTCACCATCGGCATCACCAAGGGCCGCTGGAATACACTGCTGACTGCCCTGCAGCAGTTCAAGAGCGACTACGACCAGAACGAGCCGCTGTGGCGAGTGCTGCCCGAGTTCGTGCAGAAGCATCCGCGCTACGAGCGCGTGCGTCTGCGCGACCTCTGCGCCGAGATCCATACGGTATACCGATCGAAAAACGTCGCGCGACTGACCACCGAGATGTATCTCTCGCAGATCGTCCCCGCCATGAAGCCGGCTGACGCCTGGGCCCATATCGCCCATCGTGATGTCGAGCGGGTGGAGATCGACAATCTGGAGGGGCGTGTCACCTGCTCGCTGGTGACACCCTACCCGCCCGGCATTCCACTTCTCATCCCCGGGGAGCGCTTCAATCGCACCATATGCGATTACCTGCTTTTCGCACGCAGCTTCAATGAGCGCTTCCCGGGATTCGAGACCGACATTCACGGCATGAACCGTGAGGTCGACGGCGATCGTGTCCGCTGTTACGTGGACTGCGTGGCGAAGGCGGACTGAAGTTTCAGCGTGTCACCTAACAGGCAGGTGACGAGTTTGGACGTCGCTGCCGAAATTTTCGCGGCGGTCTGACACATTGGAGAAAAAATCACCCCCGCGCCATGACGCGCGGGGGTGATCTGCCTCAGGGGTCGAAAGCGACGCTTACTCCGCCTCGGCGCCGATCTCGTAGACCTCGATGTTGGCCTCCTCGATCTCGCCGGAAGCGGCAGACACATCCACCTTCACCTCGTAGCCGACGGTGGTCTGGATGTCGTACTCGTAGGTGGCGCCTTCGCTGCCGATCTCGTACTCCACCGAGACGATCTTGCCCGGGTGCACGGCCAGGGCCAACTTGCGCGCATCGGCCTCGCTGACCTTGGCGAGTTCCTTGAAGGTGGCATCGTCGGCAGCAACCTCACGCTCGATCTCGGCGATCATTCCTTCTTCGCATTCGACGTTATAGACCGTGCCATTGTGCTCGATGTCGAATTCGTAGGTCGGGTCATCGCCCTCGACCTTGAGCTCGAGCTTGCGGGGATGGCCCGGAATCAGATCGAGCGCGGCATCGAGACAGACTTCTACGCGGGGCAGCTCCCAGTCCTTGACGTCGTCGATATCCAGGGTGTCCCGAGCCATGACAGGTGTGCCGGCAATGATGATGGGCAGGGCGATGATGAGATGACGCATGGTTTCCTCCTTGTCGTGATTGAACAGCTTGCGCTCCGGACGGTCGCTCGACCGTGTATGCGCCGCAAGTGTGACGCAACGCATCCGGATTTCCTCCCGGCGAATACTAGGAAATATTCCCGACCTATGCAAGAAGACTTGACAGTGGCTGAAGGTGCCGTCAAAGCCGTCGCTCGGGCGCACCTGATGTGCGACGCGAACCTGCTTGCGGGAATAGCCTCATGACCGATAGCGCAACACCCATATCCGGCCCGCGGCTTGCCAGCCGTCAGGAATGCCTCGCGCGCGTGCTCGAACTCCTGCCCTTGGCACGGCGGCGGGTCGAGATCGCCGCCGCCTGGCTGGACCCCCTGCTCTACGACCGCGACGACGTGGTCGAATCCCTGCGCTCCCTCGCGGTGCGGGAACGGCGCGCGCGCATCCGCCTGCTCGTGTTGCAGCCCGAGGGACTGGAGAAGCGCGGGCACCGCCTGCTCGACCTCGCCTTCCGCCTCAGCAGCTTCTTCGAGGTGCGCCGGCCGGCGGAGGAGGACCGCAGTTTCAGCGAGGCCATGCTGCTGGTGGACGAGACCGGCTGGCTGCGGCAGCCGCGGGCCGATCGCCACGAAGGCAGTGTCACCGGCAGTGATGCCGGCAGCGCACGCGCGTTGCGTCTGCGCTTCGAAGAACTCTGGCAACGCGCCGAACCACTGCTGGAATTCCGCCGTTTGTCGCTATGAAATCCATGACCAACACCACCGCCCACGCCGTCATCATCGGCCTCCTCGCCAGGCCCGTCCCGCGATCTCCCCGCGGACTTCTGCGGCGGCTGCTCGCGCTGGCGGCACTGGTCCTGGCCGGCCCCGCCCATGCTGAAGCCGAGGCGCGGCTCGAGGTCATCGAGTTGCGCGCAGAGACCGCCGAGCGGCTGCTGCCACTCCTGCAGCCGCTGATCCCTGCCGGTGCCGTTCTCTCTGGCAGCGGCGGACATCTCTTCGTGCGCGGCGACGCCGCGACCGTCACCGAGGTACGCCGCCTGCTCGATACGCTCGATCGTCCGCCCCGCCGCCTCATCGTCCAGGTACGCGATGCCGCACTCGCCGCACGCGAGGCCTCCGGGCGCATGGGGCGCGCAGACGTCGGCATCGATCCGGTCGGCGGTGTGCGCGCCGAGGGGACGGTGGACATCATCGGCACACGGCAACTGCGCGATGCCGGCGGCAGCGAGCGCGTGCAGGTGCTGGAGGGCGCACCGGCCCGGATCGCGAGCGGTACCGCACTCGCCGTGCCACTGCTCGCCCTCGTGCCGGTGCCCGGCGGCCTGATCGCGGCACCCGGGGGCATACAGACCATCGAGG
The DNA here is from genome assembly GCA_003485715.1 of Gammaproteobacteria bacterium. GTDB lineage: Bacteria > Pseudomonadota > Gammaproteobacteria > UBA7966 > UBA7966 > UBA7966. The sequence goes on along the minus strand of DNIF01000201.1, from coordinate 2,453 downwards.
CCGGTCGCGAAACCTGGGTACTGGCCCGCGTGACCGGCAACGGGGGGGTCATCGTGGAACTCGCCGCCAGCCGCGAGGCATTGCTGCCGGGCGGCGCGGGTGTGACCGGCAACGCCGTGACGACCACCCTCAGCGGTCCGCTCGGTGCCTGGTTCGACGTCACCGGTACCCGAATCGACGAACGGCGCAACAATCAGACGGCGCGGGTCTTCGGCACCCGCGGCCTCACCGCCGCCGAGACCACCCTGCAGATGCGGGTAGACCTGCTGCCCTGAGGTGCTGCCATCCTCGGCAGCCCATCCCATCGGGCCTGCTATGCTGCTGCCCCGCCCGCGGAGCCCGGCGCCCTGCCCCGCCTCACCAGTGGCGGCCCACCCCGTTCACTGCCTGCCTGAGCCCGTATGACCGTCCATCGATTCCTCGTCGCCCGGGATCCCCATCGCGACGCCCGCAGCCTGCAGGTCCTGCGGCGCATCGGCGAACGCGCCCGCCCATTGCCCGCAGTGCGCGCCGGCTACCTGCTCGCTTTCGCCACAGCCCCGGACGCAGCGACGCACGCCAGATTGAGCGAGTTGCTCGCCTGCGATCCGACCCCGATCGCTGACTTGCCCGGCAGCACCTGCCTCGTCGGGCCACGCGCCGGCACCATCAGCCCATGGGCCAGCAAGGCCCTGGACATCCTCGTGCGCTGCGGGTTTGCAGAGGTGCAACGCATCGAGCGCTTTCTGTGCTGGAGCGATCTCGACGAGGCGCTGTTCGACGATGCGGTGCTCGCTCAACTGCTCGCCGATCGCATGACCGAGGCGCGCTACCCGAGCATCGACGCAGCCATCGCCGCCCTCGCGCCACTGGCACCACGTGCGCTGGGCCACATCGCGCTCGGTGACGATGCGGTGGCCGCCCTCGCCGCCGCCTCACGCCAGCTCGGACTCGGCCTGTCCGCGCGCGAGCTGGATTATCTCGCTGCCGCCTATGCCGAACTCGCTCGCGATCCCACCGATGTCGAGTTGATGATGTTCGCGCAGGCGAACTCCGAGCACTGCCGCCACAAGACCTTCAACGCCGCCTGGACAGTGGACGGCGAGCCGTCACCCGCGAGCCTCTTCGGCATGATCCGCACCACCCACGCGGCGCATCCGAACCGCGTGCTCGTCGCCTACCGCGACAACGCCGCCGTGAGCACGGGCCATGTCGCGCCACGCTGGCTCGCCGATCCGGCCGATGGCCGCTATCACGCCGTCACCGAGGCCCAGCATCTCGTGGCGAAGGTCGAGACCCACAACCATCCCACGGCCATCAGCCCCTATCCGGGTGCTGCCACCGGCGCAGGCGGTGAGATCCGCGATGAGGGGGCGACCGGTCGAGGTGCACGGCCCAAGGCAGGTCTCACCGGCTTCATCACCTCCCAGCTCCAGATCCCGGGACACGAACAACCCTGGGAGACATCTCCCGGGCGACCGGGCCGCATCGCCAGCGCGCTGTCGATCATGCTGGACGGCCCCATCGGCGCAGCGAACTACAACAACGAGTTCGGGCGTCCGGCCCTGCTCGGTTTCTTCCGCACTTTCACCGAGCGGATGTCCTCTGCGGAGGGGCTGGCGACCACGCGCTGGTGGGGCTTTCACAAACCGGTGATGCTGGCCGGCGGGCTCGGCACCATCCGTCCTGCGCATGTGCACAAGCTGGCCGCTCCAGCGGGCAGCCGTCTCATCGTGCTCGGCGGGCCGGCGATGCTCATCGGCCTCGGCGGCGGCGCGGCCTCTTCGATGGACTCCGGCACGAGCAGCGAGGCCCTCGACTTCGCCTCGGTACAACGCGACAACGCCGAGCTCGAACGCCGCTGTCAATCAGTCATCGACGCCTGCATCGCACTGGGCGAGGCCAATCCCATCCTGAGCATCCACGATGTCGGTGCCGGCGGATTATCCAATGCCCTGCCTGAGCTCGCGCACGACTGCGGGCACGGGGCTCTCATCGATCTCGCTGCCGTTCCCAGTGCCGATGCAGCGCTCTCGCCGCTCGAGCTCTGGTGCAACGAGGCGCAGGAACGTTACGTGCTGGCCATCGCCGCGGCCGATCTGCCGCGCTTCGCCGCACTGTGCACACGCGAGCGCTGCCCCTTCGCCGACGTGGGCGAATTGACGGCCGACCGGCAGTTGCGTCTCAACCTGACGGGGGCGAGCACGCCACCGGTGGACCTGCCCCTCGACGTGCTGCTCGGCGGCAGTCCGCGCGAAGAGCGCACCGTCAGGCGCCATATGCCTGCGACCACCGCCATGGGCTCGGTCCCGCACGAACTCGAAAACGCCTGGCTGTCGGTGCTCGAACACCCCACCGTGGCCGACAAGTCCTTCCTCGTCACCATCGGCGATCGCTCGGTTGGGGGTCAGACCGTGCGCGACCAGATGGTCGGTCCCTGGCAATTGCCGGTGGCGGACTGCGCCATCACGGTC
>DNIF01000052.1 GCA_003485715.1 Gammaproteobacteria bacterium | reverse complement strand
GAGCCAGGCAATATCTATGATGGCCTCTGTACATTATTCGGACACAGATTCACGGTAGCGGCTTGATGAGCAGCGGCATGAGGCCATCGGCATCGAGGTCGAGGCTCTCGGACCAGATATAATCGCCGGTGAGATTGATGCGGTCCCATCCCAGCGGCGACAATCGGGACAGCATGGCGGGATCGACAGGTGTGCCGCGGTGCCGCAGTTCATCGACGGCACGACCGAGATAGCGGCAGTTGAAAAGAATGATGGCGGCCGTGACGAGGTTGAGCGCTGCCGCGCGGGTCTGCTGGTTCTCCAGGCCACGGTCGCGAAACCGCCCGAGCCGATGGAAGGCGACAGCGCGGGCCAGGCTGTTGCGTGCCTCGCCCTTGTTGAGTTCGGCGGTGACCGTCCGGCGCAGATCGGTGTCGTCGAACCAGCGCAGCGTGAACAGTGTGCGCTCGATCCGTCCGACCTCCCGAAGTGCCGCAGCAAGACTGTTTTGTTGACGATAGGCGGACAGCTTCTTCAAAATCAGCGACGGTGTGACAGTGCGGTCGCGCATCGCCGCGATGACCTCCGCAATTTCGGCCCAATGGCTGACGATCAGGTCCCGACCGAGGCGGCGCCCGAACAGCGGTGCGAGCCGACCATAGCGCCGCGCGGGCTCGAAACCATAGAGTTGTCGATCCGACAGGCGCGGAATGCGCGGCTCGAAATCGAGGCCGAGCAAATGCATGACGGCGAACACGATATCGGAGACGCCGCCACCATCGGTGTGGAGGGCGGTGATGTCCGCGCTGCTTTCGTGGCCGAGGATGCCGTCGAGTGCGTGGATCGCCTCGCCCGCCGTCCCGGCGATGACCGTCTGATGAAGCGGTGCGTATCGATCGGTGATGGTGGTGTAGATCTTGACCACGGGGTCGCGACCGTAATGTGCGTTGACCGTTCCTCCGGCTTCGCCGGCACCGCCGAGATAATAAGCCTGCCCATCGGCCGATGCGCGATGCCCCGAACCAAACCAGGCGGCGGGCGGTTCGGCATGGATAGCGTCGGTCAGGCTGGCGAGCGCGGCGCGAAACGTTTCCTCGCGCATATGCCACGTCTGCATACGCAACAGTGCGCGACGCGAGGCGACACCGCAAACTTCGGCCATGCGCGACAGACCAAGGTTGGTCGCCTCCGCGATCAAGGTGGCAAGAAAGGCGCGTTCGTCGGCGGGAGGCAGACCGGTCGAGACATGGCCGAAATGCTGGATGAAGCCGGTCCATCGTTGAACCTGCGACAGCACATCCGTGATACGGGTGGCAGGCACCATGCCGTAGCAGGTGAGCGCAAGTTGCCGCCCTTCATCCTGACCAGGGTCTTCTTTGGGGTCTTTCGGAAACCGCAGCCGCTCGCCGGCAAAAAGGGGGGGGATCGCGTTTGTCCAGATCGCGGGCGACCTCGCGCAGGGCGCTATCAAGCCTTGCCGCCCTCTCGTCGAGCCAGGCGTGCGGATCGCCGAGCGAGAAAGCGGGCTTCGGTACGGGGCTGGCCGGTGGGGCAAGCAGCACACTGAGCGCGCGATGGACGCGCGTGGTCGGCACCCAGATACCACCGGATGCCAAAGCATTGGAAAGCGCGCTGTAAGTCGCCATCTCCCAATGGGTGCGATCGATCCCGCCTGCGGTCATGACATGCCGACGCCAGCGGTGCTCGACATGGCCAAGCGGCACGTCATCGGGCAACGCCCTGCGCCAGTCTCCGTCGAGATCGGCGAGGATCGCCATCGCATCGCGCAACGGCTGCATTCCGGCCCGGCCCTGGAAATCAAAAGCGCGCACGAACGACGGCCCCATCCGCTTGAAGGCGCGATATTCCGCCGCGATCTCGTCCAGAACCTCGTTCCGGTGCGGTGAGGCGGTACGTCGGATGATAGCGGCGTCGGCGTCGATGATGTCGAGGGATGCCACGGCATCGACCGCCGCGGCGACATCGCCGCCAGCCCGGGCCGCCTGGCTGATCGCTTCCAGAACCCTGGCGATGCGTAACATCCGTTCGCGGCCCTCGCGGCCGGAAACGGCCACGCGCTGTTCGAGCCGTTTGCGGGCGCGCAGATGGGCCCGCCCCACGAGCGCAATGAACATATCGATCGCCGCATCGGTCAGTGTCGCCTCCAGCTCGCGCAGCGTCGCGAGCAGCACGACCCGCCTGCGGGCCGGGCGCATTTGCTGGAAAGCCTGTGCCGTGTAGCGCACACCCTCCCGGGCGAATTGCCCCAGGCGCGGTTCGTGGCGAACATCAGGGGAGAAAGCCGATATGCCCGTCCCACGAATCAGCGTGATCTTTTCGACGATTTCCAAAAGCGAAGCGGATGCGACACGCGGTTCTGGCTCGCGCAGCCAGGACAGACGGCTCTGCCGGTCATGCACCTTGTCATCGATCAGCGCGTCGAGTTGCTGACGCATCTCATGGCCAAGGCCGCCATCGATCGCGGCCACGAGATCCGTTTCCGCCTGATGTATCGCCTCGGCCGCCATGCGCTCCACGACGCTGACACCCGGGATCACGATCCGACGCGCGCGCATCTCATCCAGAAGCCGGCCGAGCAGCGCGCGTCCGTCGATGATGCTCGCCGCCTCGTTTGTCAGCCATGTCCGCAATTCCACGCGGTGCGGGCGGCTCAGATCGCTGAAGCCGAAGCGCGTCTTGATCGCGGCGAGCTGATCGTAGCGCGTGGGCGTGCGTCTGGCGAAATCAGCTATGACCTTTGCATCCACCCCGACCTGCTCGGCAATATGGTCGAGCATGACCGCAGGCAGCAGTTCCCCGTGGCGCAGATGCCGGCCCGGGTAGCGCAGGCAACAAAGCTGCAGGGCGTAGCCGAGTCGGGTGGCGGGCGTGCGCGCGGTGTCGATCGCGGTCATGTCCTCACCTGACAGACTATAGTGCTTCACGATCGCCGCCTCGTCGTCGGGCAACATCAGCAGGGCAGCGCGCTGCCGCGTCGTCATCGGAATCCGTCCGGGCATCTTTGAACCTCCAAAAACCACTTGCCTTTCGGCATGATTCTGAAAGAGGATTGTGAAAGACAAGAGGCCGCAGGAATCCGTTCATGCCGCACTGGCCTCCGGATACGGCCGTTTGTGAAAGAGACGCAGATGACGCGCGAACCCTATCTGATCGGCTATGCCCGCGTATCGAAGGGCGACGACCAGTCGAACGCCGCGCAGCGGCGCGCGCTCGATGCCGCCGGCTGCAAGCGGATGTTCGAGGAGACCGCCAGCGG
>DNIF01000112.1 GCA_003485715.1 Gammaproteobacteria bacterium | reverse complement strand
GGAAGCCTTGTTCCTTACCTTTGGCAATCAACTGTTTGAGCCGTGACTGCTGGTCGTTCTGTTCGATCTCTTCGCTAGGTTCCATAGAATTCCTGATGCACAGTCCCGGCACTGTTCCCCCGCGCTGGCGAACTCGGCAGGGCGGGAGAGTTGGCAATCGACCCGGCTGGAGGCCTGGCCACGCGGGGCGGCTTCCAGCGGAAAAGCTAAGCAAAATAGTCGGTGACGACGCAGACTTCCAGTTGTTGCGGTGCGACGGGCGTGAATGCTGCGCTTCCCGGTGAGACGGGAAAGTCAGTGCCACGCCTCAGTTGCCATCCGGAGGCGCCGCCACGCCCTGCCCATCCGCCAGCCGGGCCGGGGGGGCGTCTCGCCCGGCGCGGGCCTGCTGTCTGGCAAACCGGGTACGCAGACGGGCGAGACCGGCACGAAATTCGGTCTCGAGTCCCTCCCCGGGCACGACGACCTCCTCCTCCAGCAGTTGGACGAGGGCGTTCCGGTGTGCTGGGTCGGGCAGACGGGCGAGCAGGGTCGGGATGTCGAGACCCGTCCCCTCGGCCGCCAGACGCTCCACCACCTCGGCCAGCAGATCGGCCCACGGGTCATCGAACCCGGCGCACTCACCGGGACCGTCCAGTTCGAGTGCCAGTGCGGGTTGCGCCAGAATGAACTTGGTGAGCCGCCGGCAAAGGCTTGGCGGACCGCGCAACGGGGTGGGGCGGCCGTCGCCAGGGGCGGCGCGGGTGGGCGGCCGCACAGCGCCCGCGTCGGGTGTCGCGACGCGCGCCTCGGGGAGTTCCAACCGCGTGATGGTCGCGAGGCGCTCATACAGCACGCGCCGGTAGGGGCCGGCGGGGATCCGTTGCAGCAGCGGTCGGGCGAGGTCCACCAACCGCGCGCGATGTTCATCGATGTGCGCCGGGTCGAGGCCGGTGCCGAGGTGCTCAAAGAGGAACTGGGACAAGGGCACACGTCTCCTGGCATCGGTGAAGGCCTGCGGACCTTCACGCCGCACGAGGGAGTCGGGATCCTCACCCTGGGGCAGAAAGAGGAAGGAGAGGTAGCGGCGCTCACCCAGGAGCGGCAGGGCATTCTCCAGTGCGCGCCAGGCGGCGCGGCGCCCGGCGTTATCGCCATCGAAGCAGCAGATAACCTCATCACCCTGACGGAACAGCCGCTCCAGTTGTTCGGTCGTGCAGGCCGTGCCCAGCGTGGCCACCACATGGCGCACGCCGTGCTGGGCCAGGGCGATCACGTCCATGTAGCCCTCCACCAGAAGCCAGGTGTCGCTGGCACCGGCCTGACGCGCCTCGTAGAGGCCGTAGAGTTCACGCCCCTTGTGGAAGATCGGCGTCTCGGGTGAATTCAGGTACTTGGGTTCACCCGTGCCCAGCACGCGGCCGCCGAAGCCCGTCACGCGACCGCGCGGGTCACGGATGGGGAACATCACGCGCTCGCGGAAGCGGTCGTAGTGACCGCCGTCCTCGCGTTCCATCAGCAGCCCGGCCTGGGTGAGCTCGGCGCGCGCCTCGGCCGTGGTGCCAAGGCTGCGGCTGAGTTGTTCCCAGCCGGGCGGTGCGAAGCCGAGGGCGAAGTCTCGGGCGATGAGCCCGGTCAGTCCGCGCCCCTTGAGGTAATCCACCGCGAGTTGCGCCTCCCGATGCGTCCGCAGGCAACGGCAGAAGTACTCCATGGCCTCGTGGTTGCGGGCATACAGGCGTTGCGCCAGCCCGGCCGAGGCCTCGCTTTCGGCGCCCCGCTCGTGTTCCCGCGGCACGGTGAGGCCGACCCGCGAGGCGAGATCCGCGATCGCCTCCGGGAAGTCCAGGCGTTCGTGTTCCATCAGGAAGGTGATGGCGGTGCCGGAGGCATGGCAACCGAAGCAGTAGTAGAAGCCGCGCTCGGGGTTGACGCTGAAGGATGGCGTCTTCTCGTTGTGGAAGGGGCAGAGGCCCAGGTAGCCGCGCCCGCTCTTCTTGAGGCGCACGCCATCGGCCACGACCGCCATGAGGTCGGTGCGGGCGAGCACCTCATCGATGAATGACTGCGGTATGCGGCCGGCCATGCGCGGGCCCTCGCTCCTTCGTTGGTCGCAATAGCGCGGGGTGGATTCCAGAGCCCGCAAGGCTGACACAAAGCGCTGCCCTGCGCCGAGGTGGTGTGCTCGGGGTGGCCAGTTCAGGGCCCGGTCTCACCTGAGTCCGGGTGGATATTCAGGTGGCCGCCGCGCGCGTCGCGGTGCCTGCCGGCCCGCCCGGCCTTCGGCATACAATCGGTGCCATGCACGAGACCCGGGTGGAGGCTTTGAAGCGCCAGGCGGCCGCTGCCCTCGCCGCCGGCCGGACACTCGCCGTCCGCGGGGCGGGGACGCGGGGTATCTGCCCGCCGCCCGAGCAGTTGCCCGAGCCGCTGGAGATCTCCGCGCTCTCCGGGGTCATCGACTGGCAGCCCGATGAACTGGTGGTCAGTGTCGCTGCCGGAACACCACTCGCTGAACTCGAGGCCATCCTGGCCGGGCAGCGTCAACGCCTGCTCGGTGAGCCCTGGTTGCCGATGGCCTCATCCACCGTCGGCGGTGCGGTGGCGACGGGATTCTCGGGTCCCGGGCGTCCGTGGCTGGGTTCAGTCAGCGATGGTGTGCTCGGCGTGCGTCTGCTCACTGCCCCCGGCGGGCGGCTGGTCGATGGGCGCTTTGGCGGGCGCGTCATCAAGAACGTGGCCGGCTTTGATGTCTCGCGTCTGCAGGTCGGGGCCTGCGGGATCTTCGGTGCGCTGCTCGAAATCAACCTGCGGCTGGCACCGCTCCCCGCCAGTTCGCGCTGGCTGCGGGCCGAAATGGGTCCCGAAGAGGGATTTCGTCGGCTGCTGGAACTGGAGCCGCCAGAGTGGCCCGTCACGGGTGCGGCCCTTGCCGGTGACCATCTGCATCTGCGCCTGGAGGGCGAGCCGTCGGTGGTCGAGGCCGCAATTCGCACCCTTGGCCCTGATTTCAGTGAAGCCGCCCCCGATTTCTGGCAGGCCTTGCGGGCTGGCCACTTGCCGCTCGCCTCGAGGCTGGTTGGCGGCATATCGCAGGCTGGCATTCGTGCGGCCAGTGACTCACCGGCTCCGGCTCACCCTACCCTGGATGGCCATCCGGCGCGCGGCGCAGATCCCGCTGCGGTCGGGGGGCATTGGCGGATCTTCGTGCCGCGCGGCACGCCGCCCCTCGCCCTGCCGGGCGCGTGGGTGATCGATTGGGGGGGCGCCCTGCAGTGGTGGCGCACGCCAGAGGATCTGCCCTATGCGACCGTGCTTGCAGTCGCTCGGGCCGCGGGAGGGAGGGCCCTGCCGGTTGCCGCGCCCCCCTTCGTCTGGCTACCTGAGGATGAGATCAAGCCGCATCGCGCCCTGGCCCGGGAGCTGGACCCGGCCGGCCTGTTCAATATCGGCCTGCTTGGGCTGCCACACTCGGAGAGGCCCGGATGAGGGATTCGGGTGATTCGACATCACCATGTCACGTTGCTGCCCCGGCGGCCTCCTCCCCCTGGCTTGCCCGGGCAGAGGAATTGGCGAGTCGCTGCGTTCACTGTGGATTCTGCAACGCCGTCTGCCCGACCTACGGCCTGACCGGTGACGAGCGCGAAGGGCCACGCGGGCGCATCTGGCAGGTGCGGCTGCTGGCGCGCGGGCAGGCCACGCCCGAGGCGGTCCGCCCACGACTGGACCACTGTCTCGGCTGTCGCGCCTGCGAGTCGATCTGTCCCTCTGCCGTGCCCTTTCACCGCATCGCCGGCCTCGGTCGGCAGGCGGTGGCCGAGGTGGTCGCACGCCCTTGGCATGCACATCTGACTCGGGCCGTGCTGGTCTCGGTGCTGCTCAATCGCTGGTTCTTTGGTGGGCTGGTGGCGGCACATCGCCTATTGCGGCCCTGGCTGCCCCGGTCGCTGGCGCGGCTGATCCCGCCGTTGCGGTCAGCGCCGGCCTCAGTGGCGGCGCCCGATCCGATCTCCCGGCCGGCGGCCAAGGCGTCCCCGGAACCGGCAGGAGGCACTCGGGATTGGCCTGGAGATCTGCCCTGTGTCGCGCTGTTGTCGGGCTGCGTGCAGCCTGCCCTGCTGCCGTCGATCGACGCCTGCCTGACAGCGCTCGTGACTGGCGCAGGTGGCTCGGTGATGGGCGTTCCCGGGGCGGGCTGCTGTGGTGCCCTGCCCGAGCATCTGGATGAGCGCACGCGTGCGCGGCGACTCATCGAGGGCCAGATTGTGGCCCTGGAAGCAGCCTTTGCTGCCGGGGCGAGCCACTTCACCCTGACGGCCAGCGGTT
>DNIF01000109.1 GCA_003485715.1 Gammaproteobacteria bacterium | reverse complement strand
TGCCAGCCAGTTCACGCGCCAGACGCGGATGCCAGCCGGCGAGATCCGTGTGACCCGCGCCGGACTCCAGCCGCAGATCCCGGGTGCCGAGGCGCGCGGGCAGCAGGCGGTAACGCACATGCGGCGCGAGTTCGCGAGTCTCCGGACGCTCGCCAAGGAAGAACACCGTGAGGTCGAGTTCACCCGGTGCCGCGACCGCTGCCTCGGCAAAGCGCTCCCAACACTTCACGTGGCCACCGGCCGCGGGCACGAGCGGCAGGTCCACGAGGACGGCGACGCGCGGAACAGCGGTCAAACCCTGCCACCGACGCGACGCGGGGGACGAACCAGCAGCGACGTGAACGAGACCTGCCAAGTCACAGCGACAGCCCGGTGCGTCGCCGCGCATCCAGACAATTGCCGCCGGCGACGAGGAAGTCGCGGCAACTGCGCGGCCGGTGCTGATAGACGCTGCAGGCATGCAGATCGGGTTCCGGCGACCTCAGGGCCACGCAGTGCCCTCCCTCGCGTCGCAGGCTGAAGCGACCGTCGCGCTCGCTCGCCAAGCCCGGATGCCGAGTCAGCAGCCGCTCCCCCGGCTGCACCTCCACGCAGTCGTAGGCCTCGCGACAGCAGGCCGCACAGCGCTGGCAAATCAGACTGTCGGCAGCCTCGTAGCCGAGGCAGGCGGGCGCAGCGTCCGGAAGACGTACCTCGGGATTGCGTCGGCAGCGCAGGCTGCCGCGCAGCCGGAAGGCCCAGGCGCAGTCCTGGCAGCCGTCCGCTGCGGGAGACGCGCGCTGCCCGGGCGGCAGCGCCGCTCCCACAGGCCTGAGCGGCAGCCCGGAGGCCGGATGCCGGTCGGGCAGAGGACCGACCGTGGACCAGAGGCTTGCCGGGTCCTCGGCTCGACCACCCGTTGCGGCGCCGGACACGACCTCGGCCAGCGCGCGGGTCGCCGCCAGGGCCTCGTCCAGGGCCGGCTGCCAGGGCGCTTGCCGGCTCTCGCAGGCCGCCCGGCGTGCGGCCCGACGCGCCGCCTCGGCCCAGACCGGTTCGTCGGGCCAGGAGGCGAAAGGGTCGTCAGGCGGCAGCAGGGGCCAGAAATCCAGCCGATGATCGGTGGTGGGCGCGAAGAAATCCCGCAGGCCCCAGGGCAGGGTCAACCAGGCCTGCAAACGGAGACAGGCGTGCTCCCGCCCGGTATCGCGGGTGGAAGTGTTGTCGAGCCCCCAGTCCGGCAACCGGCGGCCGGCCTCCCCTTCGACCAGGGCGTGGCAGATCTCATGCAGGAGCATCTGCGCAAGGCAGTCATCCGCATCGCGGTAAGGCGGCCGAGCGAGGTGGATGGCGCCGCGGCCGTCGCTGCTCGCGTACACCTCGTCACTGGCGATGAGCGTGAAGCCGAGCGCAACGGCGCAGCGGATCCAGACGAGGTCGAGCGGATCTTCGTAGCGGTGAACGGGCTCTGGTCGGGACATCCGCAGGAGATTGCTGCCTCAGCCGCGACGATTGCAAGACGTGCAGTCGCCTGGGTCAGGCCGCGCGCCGCGCCAGCAGACGCCATTCAGACGGACCCCCGGCCCCCCCGAGGAGCGGGGACCAGGGGCCGCGCCCCGGCGCGAGACAAGGCGCAAGTAAACGCCGGGGGATGGTGAGCTCAGGTGGCCTGACGCCGGGCGATACCGGTGACAGCCACAAGAGCAGAACCCAGCAACCAGATCGCCGGCGGCACCGGCACCATCGCAACGTCCCCATCCGGGCGCAGCAGGGGCTCCACCGACACGGCGTCGAGGAAACCGCCCCAAGTGTCGGCGCGCCCGGCTGCAGCGAAGCGCACGAAGGAGTTGCTCGCAGTCGCCGTGAAGAAATGCTCGAAGACCTGCCAGCGACCACTCGATAGGCCGATGTTGGAGCGGCTCACGCCCTCGAGCAGCGTGAGCACTGGTGCGGCCCGGTCGCCCCAGCTCACCTCGATGGCGTTCGAGGGACTACCCAGCTCAGGCCGGGCAGCGAAGGCGAAACGGAACAGGTAATCACTGCCAATGTTCGTATGGAAGGACTGCTCGATTCGCCCGTTGCTGTTGACCCCATGCGTGTCGAGTTCGATGTAGTTGAGGCCGTCGAAAGGCCGGATGACGGAGCCTCGCTGAACTTCAACTCGGTCTACCTCCCAACCGGGCAGACTGGAGTACACGGACCACGCGCCCGTGGTCAGCGCGGCACCCGACGGCAGGGTCTCGAAGCTGCCGTTCTCGAGCAGGCTGGCGTGTGCGGAGGAAGTAGCGACCAGGAACAACGGTGCCAGGGCGAATAAGCGAATCATGCGAACTCCTGCGCTGCGAGAGGGTGCGATGGCGGCCATTCGCACCGGGCTTGGGATGGCACGGAGCCTAAGGGGCACGGACAATCGGCACCGTGAACTCACGCGCAGCAACTGATGCAAAGGGTTTCCGGACTGTGAGCATTGGTGAGGGCGCCGCCCCTGTTGCGGACCCTTGTCGGGGATCTGGTTAACCATCACCCTGCGAGCATCAGCCGCAGCCCCACGCGGATTCGGACCGACCAACACCGGGTCTGCACCCGGACAGGAGCTCGCCATGACAGCCCCTCTGGCCGTGGTAACCGGTGCCTCGAGCGGGATCGGGGCGGCCCTGGCGCGGGAACTCGCACGCCGCGGCTTTACCCTGGTGCTGGTGGCGCGGCGGGCAGAGCGGCTTACGGCGCTCGTGGCCAGCCTGGCCGGGGCTTCGCGCACGGCTTATGCGCTGCCGCTCGACCTGACCCTTGCCCAGGCACCAGCAGCGCTCGATGATTTTCTCTCCGCGCACGGCTTGCCGGAGCCTGCACTGCTCGTGAACAACGCCGGGGTCGGCATTGCGGGCGATTTCGCCGACAACGATCCGGTGGCCCTGGAGCAGATGCTCGAACTGAATGTGCTGGGACTTACACGCCTGACGCGTCACTACCTGCCGCGGATGCAGATGCGCAGTAGCGGGCGTGTGCTGAATGTCGCCTCGGTGGCAGCCTTCCAGCCGGGTGGACCGGGCATGGCAGCCTACTTCGCCTCCAAGGCCTACGTGCTCTCGTTCAGCCGTGCCCTGGCCCATGAACTGCGCGGCAGCGGCATCACGGTGACGGCCCTCTGCCCAGGGCCCACACGCAGCGAGTTCGATGCGGCCGCCGGCGCAACGCGTACCCGCCTGTTCACCTGGCTACCGCTCGCCGACGCGGCCAAGGTCGCCCATGCCGGCGTGGACGCCACCCTCGCTGGCCGAGCCACCTGTGTGCCCGGGCTCGGCAATCAGGCGCTGGCACTGGCCGGCAGGCTCGCACCGGTGGCGCTGTCGCTCACCATCAATCGCTTCCTGTTGCGGGTGCCAGCAAACACAGGACGTTGAAGCGCGGTCGTGACATGTCCTGACCCTCGCCCCAACCGCACCGGGGGCGACGGCACACCCGTTCATCCCCGCACGTACCCCGTCATCCCCGCGCACACCCCGTCATCCCCGCGCAGGCGGGGATCCAGTGGCACGCATCAACGCGCCCAGAGGCCTGACCTTGACGCCAAACCCGGAGAAAGTAGGGCAACGAGAGCCGCCTCGAGCGAGCGACCGGTGCCGGCTATTCCACCGTCACCGATTTGGCCAGGTTGCGCGGCTGATCCACATCGGCCCCCTTGAGCACGGCCACATGGTAAGCCAGCAGTTGCAGGGGCACGGTGTAGATGATGGGCGCGATGAGGTCATCCACCGGCGAGAGGGTGAGGCAGCGGATGTCGGGGCTGCTGGAGACAGTCACCCCGGCCTCGGCGAACACGTACAGGCGCCCGCCGCGGGCGCGCACCTCCTCGAGGTTCGACTTGAGTTTCTCCAGCAGCGCGTTGTTCGGTGCCACCGCGACCACCGGCATGTCCTCATCGACCAAGGCGAGCGGCCCGTGCTTCAGTTCGCCGGCCGGATAGGCCTCGGCGTGGATGTAGGAGATCTCCTTCAGCTTGAGCGCCCCCTCCATGGCCACCGGGTAGAGCGCACCGCGGCCGAGATACAGCGCGTGATGACGCGCGGTGAACTCCTCGGCCAGTACCGCAATCTCGGCGTCCATTTCCAGGGCCACGTTCACCCGACCAGGGATGGACTCCAGCAGGGCCACGATCCGGGCCTCGGCGGCGGCATCGGGACGGTGCCTGCGCTTCAGGCAAAGGGCGAGCAGCAGCAGGGCCACGAGCTGGGTGGTGAAGGCCTTGGTGGAGGCCACGCCGATCTCGGGACCGGCGCGGGTCATGAATACCAGGTCCGACTCGCGTGTGAGCGAGCTTTCGGGCACGTTGCAGATGGCGAGCGAGTGCCGGAAACCCTGAGCGCGGGCCTCGCGTACCGCTGCGAGGGTGTCGGCCGTCTCACCACTCTGCGAAATCGTGACGAACAGGGTATCCGGCCGCGCCACGACCGGGCGGTAACGAAACTCGCTCGCGACCTCCACGCTGGTCGGCACGCCCGCCAGCGCCTCGAACCAGTAACGCGCCACCAGCCCGGCGTGGTAGCTCGTGCCGCAGGCGACGATCTGCACGGCCTTTACCTCATCGAATACCGCCGCAGCAGCCTGACCGAAGGCGGCATCGAGCACCTTGCCATCGAGCAGCCGGCCTTCGAGGGTATCGCCGAGTGCCTTCGGCTGACCGTGGATCTCCTTCAGCATGAAGTGGCGGTAGCCGGACTTCTCGACCGCATCGGGCGCGATCTGCGAGACCCGCTGCGGACGCTCGATGAGCGCACCGGAGGCATCGAGGATCGTCACGCTGCGGCGAGTGAGCACGGCCACGTCTCCGTCTTCCAGAAAACTGAAACGCTGCGTGACCGGCAGCAGCGCGAAGACGTCCGAGGCGACGAAGTGCTCGCCGATGCCGTAGCCGATGACCAGCGGGCTGCCGCGACGGGCCACCACGAGGGTCTCGGGTTCGCGCGCCGAGATCACGGCAAAGGCATAGGCACCCTCGAGCTCCGGGATGGTGGCCTGAACGGCGGCCAGCAGATCCGCGCCCGCCGCTACGCGCTCGCCGATCGCCTGCACGACCACCTCGGTGTCGGTGTCGGATTCGAACACCACGCCGCGGGCGGCCAGCCGCGCACGCAGCGCGTCGTGGTTCTCGATGATGCCGTTGTGCACCAGCGCCACCAGACCACGGCTCACATGTGGATGCGCATTGCGCTGGCTGGGCTCGCCATGAGTGGCCCAGCGGGTGTGCGCGATGCCGGTGCCACCGGGCAGCGGTGAACGTTCCAATGCCTCTTCGAGTTCACGCACCTTGCCCTTCACGCGCGCCCGCTCGAAGTGGTCGGCACCCCGGGCCAGCAGGGCCACGCCCGCCGAGTCGTAGCCACGGTACTCCAGCCGCTTCAGCCCCTCGATGAGGATGGGCGCCACATCACGCTGGGCGACCGCTCCGACGATTCCGCACATGCACATTCCTCCGATAGATCCTGCCCGTTTGGCAACTCGAGGCGATTGACGGATCCTGCTATCGGCACGCCGACCGCCTGACCTTGATGGCCCGCGTCTCGATGCCCGCAGCATGCCACTGCCAGGGTCAGGAATGGGTGGCAGCGCCCTTCACTGACCGCCGCGCATCAGCCCTTCGACCTGCTCCCGCCCCTGCCGGGCCATATTGGCGCTGAGCTGAGCCCCCAGCGACTCGGCCTGGATTCGGGCCACCTCGTGACCTGCACGCGCTGCGAGGTCATACCAGCCATAGGCCAGCAGCATGCTCTTGGGCACCGCGAGGCCACGCTCGTGGAGCAGGCCCAGATTGCGCTGCGCGTCGGCGTGACCGGCAAGCGCCGCTCGCCGGAAGAGTTCGTGGGCTCGTTCGAGGTCTCGTGGGCCGTCCAAACCGAGCAGGTGCATGACGCCCAGGGCGTTCATCGCTCCGAGGTGCCCCTCGCGGGTCAGGCGCTCGAAGCCCGGACGGGCGTCTGCGTAGCGCGCCTCACGGTAGGCCAGGAATGGGTCGGATGTGGTGCCGCAGGCCGCAAGGGCGAGCAGAAGCAGCAACAGCACCCCGCCAGGTCCGCGCCGCTGCGCAGTGGCCCGGCGAACAGTGGCACATCGAGTGGATCCCACACGAGGGCTCCGCGTGTCCAATGGCGAAGGACGATGGTTGGTCGGGGCGAGAGGATTTGAACCTCCGACCACCTGCACCCCATGCAGGTGCGCTACCAGGCTGCGCTACGCCCCGATCTTGCGGAATATCCATGGCCAACGGCGTCTGTCGGCCACCCCCACAATCACCGCCGAGTCTGCTTCAACGTGGGCAGCGGAGTATGCAGAATGCGGGAGCGTGGTGGAAGCACTGCGAGCCGCCCTGCCTCGAGGTCCCAATACTTCGATCGGCGCTTCGGGGAGCCGTTGCCACCTCAGCGGCGAAGGATGTCCAGGATTTCCTCGAGCTCCACACGCAGTTGCCGAACGACCTGCTGCGTCATGGCGCTGTCAGCCTTGGCCTCTTCACCCGAAAGCCGCTGGCGGGCACCACTGATGGTGAAGCCATGCTCGTAGAGCAGGCTTCTGATCTGCCGGATGAGGATGACATCCTGCCGCTGGTAGTAGCGCCTGTTACCACGTCGCTTGACCGGCTTGAGCTGTGGGAACTCCTGCTCCCAGTAACGCAGCACGTGTGGCTTCACGGCACACAGATCGCTGACCTCACCGATGGTGAAGTAGCGCTTGCCGGGAATGACAGGCAGTTCGCTATTGTTCGACGCTTCCAGCATATGCCTCGACCCTGGCCTTCAGTTTGTGTCCCGGGCGGAAAGTGACCACGCGTCGGGCGCTGATGGGGATCTCTTCGCCCGTCTTGGGATTCCTGCCCGGGCGCTGATTCTTGTCCCTTAGATCGAAGTTGCCGAAACCCGAAAGCTTCACCTGTCGGCCTTGCTCGAGGGCGCCTCGGATCTCCTCGAAGAAGAGTTCTACCAGCTCCTTCGCCTCGCGCTTGTTGAGGCCAAGTTCCTCGAAGAGCCGGTCGGCCATGTCGGCCTTGGTCAGTGCCATGAACTACCCCCTGACGCTGGCGCCCGCCCGGGCGGACAATTCCGCGGCGACCCGCGCCACGGCGACATCGACATCCTCATCAGCTAGGGTGCTGGAGGAGCCTTGGAAGATCAAGCTCAAAGCGACGCTTTTTCGCCCGCTTTCGATACCTTCCCCCGTGTAGACATCGAAGATCTTCACCTCCCGCAGATTCTCACCCCCCACCTCCCGGGCGATCTCGAGCAGCCGGCTGGCGGGGGTCGAGGCCCCGAGCAGAAGCGCGAGATCACGCCGCGAGGCCGGGAACCGCGATACGGGTGCAAAGCGCGGCAAGCGGTTGGGCACCAGCGCCGAAAGTGCCACCGAGGCCAACAGTGCCGACATCGGCAGATCGAACTCGGCCTCGAGCCTGGGGTGCAGGCGTCCGATCCAGCCAACGACGCGATCGCCTCGCAGCAATCGGGCCGATTGCCCGGGATGCAGCGCCGGATGTGGGGCCCGCTCGAGTTTCAGGGGACACTCCGCATGCTCGAAGGGGTAGCCAATGAGGGCTTCGAGGTCGGCCTTCAGGTCGAAGAAGTCCACCTCGCGCAGGGGTAGTCCCCACTGCTCGGGTGCGTGGGTTCCGGCCACCAGCAGTGCCAGTTCAGGCTCTTCACGATAGCCGCCCGCCACCCCTTCTCCCGGCGCGAACACGTGCCCGGTCTCGAACAGTCGCAAGCGCCGCTGCTGGCGGTTGAGATTTGTTTGCAGATTGCGCAGCAGGCCGGGCCACAGGCTGGTGCGCATGACGTCGAGGTCCGCCGCGATGGGATTGCGCACGCCGACCATCTCAGAATCTGGGTTGAGTCGTTTCTGTAACCTGCTGTCTGTGAACGCGAAATTTATCGCTTCATGATAACCGCGGTGAACCAGGTGTTGCTGGATGCCGGGGAGCCGGCGAGTCTCCTCGGGTACCGGGAGCATGGTCAGCATGGCGGTCGGAGTACATTCTGGCAGCTTGTCGTAACCGTGCAGGCGGGCCACCTCTTCAATGAAGTCGGCCTCGATCGCGAGATCAAAGCGGTAACTGGGCGGCAGCACGACAAAGCCACCCTCACCGTCAGCCTCCACCCGACTCCCCGTCGCCTCGAGATGTCGGGCCACGACTGGCCCGGGCAAGCGCGCACCCAGCACCCGGGCAACCCTGGCCTCGCGTACCCTCACCGGGCAGGGCTGCGGCAGATACGCCTCACTCCGGGCCTCGACGGTCGGGCCCGCCTCGCCGCCACAGAGGGAGAGCACCAGCCGGGTGAGGGTCTCCATGGCGTCGCGCACGGAGGCCGGGTCGACCCCGCGTTCGAAACGATGCGAGGCATCGGTATGCAGACCATAGCGACGCGCCCGCCCGGCGATGGCCGACGGCTCAAAGAAGGCCGCTTCGAGCAATATGTCGCAAGTATTTGTAGTAACTGACGATTTCTTCCCGCCCATCACGCCAGCCAAGGCCAGGGGGCCGGCCTCGTCGGCGATCAGCAAGGTGCGGTCGTCGAGTGTCGGATGCTGGCCATCCAGCAGTTCAATCCGCTCGTCGGGCCGGGACCAGCGGACCGAGATCCCTCCCGAGAGACAGGCAAGGTCGTAGGCGTGGGTCGGCTGGCCATACTCCAGCATCACGTGGTTGGTCGCATCGACCACCGGGTGAATCGCGCGCAGACCAGCACGCCGCAGGCGCTCGACGAGCCAGAGCGGGGAGCGCGCCGTCGCATCGATGCCGCGGATGACTCTCAGACAGAAGCGCGGGGCAGCCTCCGGGGCGCATATCTCGAGGCCAATGCGGGTATCGATGTGGGCTGGAACCGGGTCTCCGGGCAGCTTCCCTCCCCCGCAGGCCCCCGGCCCGAAGACTGCGCGCGTCTCCCGGGCGACGCCGCGCACCGAGAGACAATCGGCCCGGTTGGGTGTCAGCTCGAGTTCACAGACCTGATCGTCCAGACCCAGCAGGTTGACGAGATCCCGCCCCAGCGGCGTGTTGTCAGGCAGTTCGAGCAGGCCGTCGCCACCCTCGTCGAGACCGAGTTCGTCGGCCCCACACAGCATGCCCGCGGATGGCACCCCGCGCAGGGATGTGGCGTAGATCCTCCGGCCATCGGGCAGGGCGGCGCCAGGACGCGCCAGGGCCACCACGAGGCCCGGTCGGGCGTTGGGTGCGCCACAGACCACCTGCTGATCTTCGCCCACCCCACAATCGACCCGACAGATTTTCAGTCGCTCAGCATCCGGATGACTCATCGTCTCAAGGATGCGTGCCGTGACCACCCCGGACACCCCGGGATTCACCGGCTGCGGGCCATTCACCTCAAGGCCCGCAGCGGTCATCCGGCGTGCCCAGTCCTGGAAGCTGCCGGGAAAATCACACCAGACGCGGAGCCAGCTCTCGGAGATCTTCATGCCTGTGCCCTTCCTCCGGTTCAGCCTCGGCCATCACGCCCGTGAGCTGGTAACGCCTCTGTATTCTTGCGCCTACCAGCGCCCCGCACCGATTGTTCAAGCCCTCTCAGGCGAACTGGGCGAGGAAACGGGCGTCGTTCTCGAAGAACAGGCGGAGGTCATTCACTTCATAGCGCAGCATCGCCAGCCGCTCCACACCGAGCCCGAAGGCGCAGCCCACCCACTTTTCCGCGTCCACTCCCACCTGCGCGAAGACCTGCGGATGCACCATTCCGCAGCCCAGGACTTCGAGCCAGCCAGTCTGCTTGCAAACACGGCAACCCCGTCCCGAGCACAGCACGCAACCAATATCGACCTCGGCCGAGGGCTCGGTGAAGGGGAAATAGGAGGGCCGCAGCCGGACCGGCAGATCATCGCGTTCGAAGAACCGACGCAGGAAGTCGGAAAGCAGGCCCTTCAAGGCGGCGAAGGTCACGTCGTCATCTACCCATAGCCCCTCGACCTGGTGGAACATGGGGCTATGCGTTACATCGTAATCGCAGCGGTAGACCCGCCCCGGGGCGATGAGACGCAGCGGTGGGGACTCGGTCAGCATGGCCCGCACTTGCACCGGTGAAGTGTGCGTGCGCAGCAGGTGGGTCGCATCCACGTAAAAGGTGTCATGCATCGCTCGCGCCGGATGATGCGCGGGGATGTTGAGTGCCTCGAAATTATGGAAGTCGGTCTCGATCTCGGGCCCCTCGGCCACCGCGAAGCCAAGGCTCCGGAACAGCAGCTCGATGCGTTCGAGCGTGAGCGACACCGGATGACGCGCGCCAGGCGGCTGGGTTCTTCCAGGCAGGCTGATGTCCACTTCTTCGGCAGCAATGCGCGCGGCCAGGGCTGCCTGTTCGAGCACGTGACCACGCTCTGCGAGGGTATCCTCCAGACGCGACTTGAGCGCATTCACTGCCTGGCCGCGTAACCGCTTCTCCTCGCCTGCGAGCGTGCCCAGGGCCTTGAGCTGCGCGGTGAGCAGACCCTTGCGGCCGAGCCAATGCACGCGCGCCGCGTCCAGCGCTGCCAGAGAATCGGCCGCGGCGACCGCAGAAAGGGCCTCTTCGGCCAGGCCTTCGAGATCGTCCATGGGAAACGGATCGGGGCTCATTCAGCGGAGGTTGGGGGGGTGACGAGCCGCTGCCAGCGGGAGCCCGTGCGGAATGGGCCGGCAGCGACTGGCGGCACGCTCGTTTGCGCCTGCACCGCCGGCCCTTGACCCTCGCGTTTCGGCCTGCACGGTGACCAGGCCAGCCCCTCGGATTCGAAGGGCACACCGGCCAGCGGTTCGTCAGACCTTCGTGAGTAGTCGGCCGACAGCCACGGTGGGCCGGCAGACCCGCCGCAGCTTGTCACCGCTGCCTGAGCTCAGACCACCGCGAGCGCGGCCCGAGATTGCTCTGCAAGCCGCCCGAAGGCGATAGGGTCACGGACGGCGATGTCGGCCAGCACCTTGCGGTCGATCTCGATGGCCGCCTTGTTCAGGCCATCAATGAAGCGACTATAGGACAGCCCGACCTGACGCGCGGCAGCATTGATGCGGGCAATCCACAGGGCCCGGAACTCGCGCTTACGCGCCTTGCGGTCGCGGTAAGCGTACTGACCTGCCTTGGTGACCGACTGTACGGCCACTCGGAAGACGTTCTTGCGGCGACCTTGATGGCCTTTGGCGAGCGCGAGGACCTTTTTGTGGCGGGCGCGCGCGGTAACTCCGCGCTTGACACGTGGCATGGGGACGTACTCCGGTCGACTTGAGGCTTAGAGATAGGGAAGTTGGCGTGCGATCGAGCGCTGATCGACATCGGCAACCA
>DNIF01000075.1 GCA_003485715.1 Gammaproteobacteria bacterium | reverse complement strand
GAGTTCAACGTGTGCTCTTCCGATCTACGGTCTTAATCCCTTCGTTTTCAGGGCATTCCTTCTGAGTTGACGACCCAGAGCGTGAGGAACTCCTGCAACGTCTTAATCCCTTCGTTTTCAGGGCATTCCTTCTGAGTGCGAAGGCCGTTTTGTCGAAGGGTAAGCTTCGTCTTAATCCCTTCGTTTTCAGGGCATTCCTTCTGAGGAGTGAAATTGTTATTCTTGGTCTTGCTGATGGTCTTAATCCCTTCGTTTTCAGGGCATTCCTTCTGAGCTGATGTTGCGTTGGCATCAGCAAGCAAGGCTAGTCTTAATCCCTTCGTTTTCAGGGCATTCCTTCTGAGGTACTGTCCGGAAGGTGTCAACCTTCCGTCATGTGTCTTAATCCCTTCGTTTTCAGGGCATTCCTTCTGAGGCAAGGCATTGTGGCCTACTACGCATTCAGCGTGTCTTAATCCCTTCGTTTTCAGGGCATTCCTTCTGAGGCAGGAAGGGTTTGTGCGACATAATGTCGCTATGTCTTAATCCCTTCGTTTTCAGGGCATTCCTTCTGAGGATGTGGGATGAGTGGTTCAGCAAAGAACTTGGGGTCTTAATCCCTTCGTTTTCAGGGCATTCCTTCTGAGCCACTACGGCCCTTGTCGAGCATGTGATGCTCGTCTTAATCCCTTCGTTTTCAGGGCATTCCTTCTGAGGTGTCGTCGGCAAGGTGTTGTGGCCTACTACGCGTCTTAATCCCTTCGTTTTCAGGGCATTCCTTCTGAGGAAATTGAAAATGAAGAAGTAGAAACTGAAGAGTCTTAATCCCTTCGTTTTCAGGGCATTCCTTCTGAGTAACTCAACCACTCTTTTCTATTTAAGCCCCGACGTCTTAATCCCTTCGTTTTCAGGGCATTCCTTCTGAGCCTTCCGTGCCGATTGTTCCAGAAAATCCGGGTGTTACGAGGCCCCCTGACGAACATAGGCGGATCGTCGAGAGCTGACTGCCACGGTCGTCCATCATTCAGCTGTAGCGCCGAGGAGGGAGACTGCGTCACCCATGTCGGCAGAGTGGAGCAGGGCCCCCGGGGGCAGAGACCCTATGCCCAAGTGGTGGATCTCTGGGTTGCGCGGTATTGGATAGGCGCGGACGTCGTCCTCATCGTCGTCGATGTAGCCACGCAGATTCATGAGCAAGCCCCCCAAATCACCCGCACTGCCCTCATAAAGATAGATCGAGTACTGCACCGGTACCGCCTCACGCTTGATGTACCGGTGCAGGCGGCTAAGACGCCGGGGACATCGGATATCGTAGGCAATGATCCAAGCGCGCCGCTCGTTCAGTGCCATATGTGCAACTTCTTGCCGACGAAGACGGCCAGTGCGCGCAGGTGTTCCGCGATGCTCTCGCGGTTGTTCGCGAGCCAGCCCTCCACAAAGATGAGTTGTGCGCAGTCGTCACTGCAACTGGCGGCAAGGATGCCGGCATCCAGGTTCATCTCTCCCCAGACGAGTTGGGCGAGCATTTCGAGCAGTGGGTAGGGGTTACCTTGCGAAGTGACGTAGTTCGGTAGCGCACCTGCCGAGTGAAGCCGGGCGAGCACGGCAGCGCGGCAGACACTCAACATGTGTGGCGCCAGCATCGGAGTAACTTCGCTCTGATACACCCAGCGGCGCTTGAGGTCGCAGAACTCTGCGTTGCCCACACTGTGTCCGCGGGAGATTCGCTCGTGCGCCCACTCCCGCAGTACCCGCATGCGGCGGTGGCGTAACCAGTTTTCGAGGCTGCTCCCGGCTCCAGGCTGGGAGACAAATCGTTCAAGACAGGCGTTTAGTGTCTGCTCGTCCGCCACGTGCGGCAGCAGGTAGCCAGCAGTCTGATCTCTTCGGCCAGAAAATGAGATGGTGATCCCGCGTGCCATGCAGAGCTGCAACGCGCTACCCGTCCAGTCGACATGCTGATTGCATACGATGCGGTCGATGCGCCCGATGGGGATCCACCGTGCCGGCGCTGAGGGTTGAGCGACGACCAGCGCGGCATGCTCTGCACGTACCTCGATGCGGTTCGTTGGCAGCAGGTAGACCGGTCGTCTCGCTGGGATCGCAGCGCCTGGCCTGCCCGTCGCAACCGGCACCTGGAACTCAAGGGCCATCTGGCTCACGAGAAGGGGTCCTCGTCTCCACCATCGAGTAGTGGCAGCCCTTCGGCGCGCAACTGGCGCGCCATGGCGGATGTTTGGCGACGAAGCCAGCGGCGGTGCCAGCGTGCATTTTCCTCCCAGCTTGCGAAGAAGTGCTGACGGCCACTCTTGGCGAGCAGACAGGCGCCGTTGGTCAAGGTGAAGTGTTCCTCGCGCAGCTCGCGATCTCGCCACATGGCCCATACCCAGGCATCGACTACCGGTCGCAATGGGTCCATCAGATCACAGGCGAGGGATTCTCGCCCGAAGGCCGGCCGGTGATAGAAGCCTAGCAATGGGTCAAGGCCGGCCGCATGCGCCGCAAGCACTGCATCCGAGTGGAGCAGGGTATAACCAAGCGACAGGCAGGCATTGACCGGATCGCGTGGTGGCCTGCGGTTACGGCCATTGAACTTTGCCGAAGGCGGGAAGACGGCTGCCAACCCCCGGAAGTACTCACGCGCAGCCGCACCCTCGATGCCGCGTAGCGCGTCTGGCGTGGTGATCTTGGGGCCTTGAGCCGCATTACTGGCGCGAGCCAGCTTCATCATGGTGCCGAACAACTGCCTGCGTGCGTCTGGTCGCGCGATAAGCAAGCGGTCGAGTGTGCGACGTTGGCGCCGAATCTTGGCGCCGACGATGCTGCGAGCGAAGTCGAGGCAGAACTCGGGGTCCATCACCCGTTGTGCCTGGGCCAGGCGCACGGCTGCATCATTGTGGGCGGGGCCGAGCACGGTAGCGACCCGACGGCCCATGCGGGGGCTGAGGAAAACCACGGAGGCACCACCTTCTGCCAGCCGCAAGAGCACACCGCTGTCGAGGCGGGTCTGGCTGCCTTGAATCACCACGCGTTCCAGCAGCCTGAGTGGAACATGACCACTGGCCGCACCATCGCGGTAGAGCGCGATGGTGGAGCCGTTGCTGCGCAGCTCCAGATCCTTGTGATCAAGGTAGAGGGTGGCCATGAGTTCAGCCCACGTAGAAGAACGGAGGGTTCTGGGGCGCGGAGCCAACGCCGAGCGTGTGACATCTGGCGCGCGGGTCCAGCCGCAGAAGGAAGAAGCGGTCGGTGTCTTCGTCGATGATCAGTGCAACCTGATGCAGCAGCTCAGACTTCTCTGCCGGCGTCAGGAAGATTTCGTACGCGGATTTCTGCCCACCCGTAGCGTGGCCGCGAACCAGGTCGAGCATGGTGGCCATGCGTCCGGGTTCGGCGATGTCGTAGGCAGCGAGGTAGAGGTCACGTTCCGGCATGGAGGCATTGGATACCCCTGCCTGCCGGAAATCAGTGCCCGCAAGCTTGCGAGGTCAGCGGACCCACTTCGCGAGCCGGCTGCTCAGCTCGGCGACCTCACGGCCCTCGCAAACCTCAATGCGCAGATCGGCGGCACGGCGCTTGTCCTTGTCTGGCAGCGGTAGATAGCTCACCAGCATGCCGCGGGCCTTCAGTCCGCCCACCAAGTCGACCAGGGAATCGAGCTTGTACAGGGCGTCAGCGCCGCTGCTCCCATCCGGATTCTCCGGCCATGAGCGGGTCTTGCACTCGATGACATAGAGCTTGTTCCTGACGAGCAGGGCGACATCCAGTTCGTTGGTCACGGGCTTCCTGCGCACGGTACGCTCCACGGTCAGGTTGCACGCAGCGTCTTGCACTGGGACATCTTCTGCGTGCAGCCGCTTTACTCGATGGAACACGTACTGTTCGAACCAGCCACCGTTGACGAAGGCGCGATGCGCTTCGTCAGGGAAGCGAAGCACAGAGTCCTGTCGTACCACGTAGCCTGCGTCCGCAAAGCGTTCGATCAGTTCATCCAGCGAGCTACCCGGATCGTTCCGGTCTAGTCGCGCGGATTCGCGTCGATTGCGCGCAGACGCAGCCAGGGCGTTCAGCACGGGGAGCGCCTTCGCATAGCGGTCGAGGTCTTTCACGAGCTCTTCCGCGAAATCGATCACCTCCGGCGCGGGTGGTGTTCTTTCGATGGGCTCCCGTGCGGTGGCCCCATGAGCAGCCAAGAAGGGGCCGAGCTTGATGGTGTCTTCCAGGACCAGTGCCGGGCCATTTTGAGGGTACATCCAGATAAGCCGATCCTGCTCCGGGTGTACGTAGAAGATGGGCAGATCATAGGCGCGGAAGGTTTCGTACGCTGCGATGCTCATGGGCTTGGTGCCGCCGGTCGCATTCAGCGCGAGCGTCTTTCCCGCAACACCCTCCTGCTCACGCTCGAGGAGTTCCATCAAACGCGACTGGAGATGCTCGACATCCCAAGGATCGACAATCGGCCAACCTTCAACGCGAACCCCGCGCTGTTTGATCACATTGCCCAGCCATTCTGCCTGGCTCTGCATGTCGTTGCTCACGACAAGGATCACCCGCTTGGGCCGCGTTTGCGCGTCGGCAACCGGCGTGATGTTGGGTGTCGGCTGTGCCGACACAAGGCACACGTGGGTGTCGAATTGCACGATTCAGCCCTCCATACGCAGTGGTCCGAAATTGCGGTAGCCACCGGCATCATGCTGATAGAGCAGCACCCGGCAGCCGTTGGCAAGCTCCGCTCCGACGCAGGCGGCCACGGTCGAGGGGCCGGAGTGGAAGTAGTGGATGGTATCCACGCCGGCTGCAGTGAGTGTCGCAACGGCGATACGCAGATCTTGCAGCAAATCCGGCATGTCGGCTGGGGTAATGCGCGCCTCTCGCGAGATGGACACGATGCGATCCTTAGCCACTGCCCTGAGCACCTCGTCCTGCTGCCGGAAGCGCTCGACTGTGGTGCGGATGTCTTTGCCCGTGAGCAGATCCACGATGAGGATCCCGGGGTTGCGCCCGGGTGCCCGACACGCATCCCGATGCCATTGCCGCATCCGGCGGCGGCGACCGATCACGACATCCCACCAGGTCCAGACGACCGGAACGGCAAGTACGATTCCGACCACCACGCTGATCGGGTCCAGCCACTCCTGGATGAATTGCCGTGCAGCCTCCACCCAAGCCATCAACGGATGCACTCGATGGACACGCCCAGATCGAGCGGGGCCCAGGTGCGATCAGCGGTGAGCACCTTGGCACCTCGTTCCATGGCCAAGGCCAGGCAGGCGCGATCGCCGAGCGAGAGCCCCAGCGCGTGTGTCTCCGTACGAAGCCTGCCGCTCGTCATTGCCTGAGCTTTGTTGAAGGCCACGACCTCCAGCGCGAGCTCCTCAAGGACAGCCGCCAGGATTGATTGCGGCATTCCGCGCTCGCTCAGCCAGCTCCAGATTTCGGCCAGGTTGACGGCGGAAATCCATGGGTAGTCCTCCGCCTTCAGCCGCGCCTCGAGTACTTCCGCGCCCGGTTCGCGGCGCAGATAGGCGAACACCGCTGACGCGTCCCAGACTGTGCCGGTCATTCCTGCGCCGC
>DNIF01000164.1 GCA_003485715.1 Gammaproteobacteria bacterium | reverse complement strand
ACGGTGCTGGCACCGGAGCCCAGCTTCGTCATGTACCGATCGCTGGCCGAGATGAACGGGCTGGCGTATGTGGGCGTCGATCTCGATCCGACCACCCTGACGCTGGATGTCGCAGCCATGTGCGCGGCCATCGCCACGCACAACCCGGCCCTGGTGTTCCTGGCCTCACCCAACAATCCCACCGGCACGCTGTTCGATGAGACGCAGCTACGCCAGGTGATCGAGGCCGCACCGGGCGTGGTCGTGCTCGACGAGGCCTACGCGGCCTTTGCCGGTGTGAGCCACTGGCGCTGGGTACACGACTACCCGCAATTGCTCGTGATGCAGACGCTCTCCAAGCTCGGCTTCGCCGGCCTGCGCATCGGCTACATCACCGGTGCACCCGAGTGGCTCGCCGAACTCGAGAAGGTGCGCCTGCCCTACAACGTCGGCGTGCTGCCGCAGATCGCCACCCGCCTCATGCTGGAGGATCGCGCCACGCTCGCCGGCCAGATCGCTGATCTCTGCGTCGAGCGCGAACGCCTCACCGCCCTGCTCCGCACCTGGCCGGGCGTGCAGGTATGGGACAGCGCCACCAACTTCCTGCTGGTGCGCCTGCCGGTGGACGCCGTGGCCGTGCACGCCCACATGCGCACCGCCGGTGTGCTGGTGAAGTGCGTGGCGCGGCAACACCCGCTGCTCGAACGCTGCCTGCGCCTCACGGTGTCCACGCCGGCGGAGAATGCGCGCTGCCTCGCGGCACTGGCGGCGGGGATCAGCGCGGTGAGCTCCTGACGCAGCCGCTGCTCCTCGTGCCCCGGCCATGGAAGACCTGACCGGGCAACTGCTTGCAGCCGCTGCCGCCGCGCATGCGAGCGGCGACCGCCCCGAAGCGGAGTGGCGTTACCTTGATCTTATCGACTGGAAGGAAGCGCGCGCCCCTTCGGCGAACGGCAATGCTATGGTCTTCACAAGCAATACTCTGGAGCAAGCACCATGCCCACCACGCTGACCCGCAAGGGACAAATCACCATCCCCAAATCCGTCCGTGACCTGCTGGGCCTGCAAGCAGGCAGCGCGGTGGATTTCAAGGTTACGGAGGATGGACAGGTGCTGCTGCTGCCGGCCGAAACCAGGCAGCCCGCCAGTCGCTTTTCCGCCTTGCGCGGTGTGGCCACCGTCAAGATGAGTACGGACGAGATCATGGCTCTGACACGGGGTGAGGGCTGATGTGATTCTGATTGACACCAACGTCATCCTCGATGTCATCGAGGATGACCCCCTCTGGGCCGACTGGTCGCAGGCAGAACTTGATCGAGCCGCCCGGAATGGCCCCCTGCTCATCAACCCGGTCATTTATGCCGAATTATCGATTGCCTTCCAGCGCTTCGAGGAATTGGAGGCCATGCTGACCGGGGCCGGCTTGATGATCGAGTCGATCCCACGCGAAGCTCTGTTCATGGCTGGAAAGGTCTTCCTGCAGTACCGCCGGCAGAAAGGCACCAAACCGGGTGTACTGCCGGATTTCTTCATCGGGGCACATGCTTCCGTGCTCGGCATTCCCTTGCTGACGCGCGATACGAGCCGTTATGCCCATTATTTCCCCCAGCTGTCGCTGATCACGCCCGTCTGACCAGCTCCATATCCGATCTCGACCCCCAGCAGGTGTCCCGGCAGGCCAAGATATTGGCCCGCGGAGGCAACCGCCGCCACCAGTCCGGGACCTGACACCTAGCCGCCGATCTGCGTGGCCGGGCGCTGCTCGATGACGGTGGGCACCGAGAACACCATCCCATCCCGCACGATCTCGAGTTCTGCGCGGCTGCCCGGTGTGCGGCCGGTCACCAGATCGGTGACGCTGCGGGAATCGAGCATCGGCACACCATCGATGGCTGTGAGTACGTCGCCGGGCAGAAGGCCGGCACGATGGGCGGGACTGCCCAGCGCGATCCCCAGCACCTTGACGCCGGCGCGGCCAGCCAGACGGGCACGCCGGACCTCGTCGGGACGCAGATCCACGGCGTCCACGCCGAGCCAACCGCGGCGCACCGTGCCCTGTTCAAGGATGTCGTGCATCACCTCGATGGCCATGTTGGCCGGGATGGCGAAACCGATGCCATCGGCATCACCATCATCAGAGAAGATCGCGGTGGCGATGCCTATGAGCTCGCCACGGGCGTTGACCAGCGCGCCCCCCGAGTTGCCCGGATTGATCGCGGCATCCGTCTGGATGAAGTTCTCGAGGATGCTGATCCCGACTCGATTGCGGCCTGTCGCGCTCACGATGCCCTGCGTGACCGTCTGCGAGAAACCGTAGGGATTGCCGATGGCCAGGGCCACATCGCCCACCTGGACCTTGTCCATCTCGGCGATGGTGATGAGCGGCGTTGCCGGAAGGTCAGCCTGCAACACGGCGAGATCCGTCAGGGGATCGCTGCCGATGACGCTGGCGGGTGCACGGCGGCCATCTGCCAGCAACACCGTGATACCACTCGCCCCCTCCACCACGTGCAGATTGGTCAGAATGAATCCGCCCACGCTGACCAGGACACCTGAGCCGGCCGAGCGACGGGGCTTGCGCGGGTCTGACTCTGCGGCCCGAGCGACACCCGGCACCACGGTCGCGTAGATGCTGACCACCGAGGGTGCCGCGGCCTGCACGGCGGCGGCGTAGGAGAGCACCGGAACCTCGGCAAAGGTGCGCGGGGCGCCCGGCAATGATGGCTGCCCAACGCGTGCCGGTGGGGAGAGGAGGACAGCC
>DNIF01000180.1 GCA_003485715.1 Gammaproteobacteria bacterium | reverse complement strand
TTTCGCATGGTGCCCCGGTCTTCATTGAAGTGTAAGAGTACGGTTCGATCATTGAAAACCAGGCCTTTTCCGACATCACCTACGAGCACGTGAACTACTTCACGCCACGTGCGCTCGCTGCCCTCTTCGAGAGTGCCCCACGACAGCAGGGCACGTGTTTCGGAGGGCAATATCAGTATCTGCTCGCGAATCTGGCCGAACTTTCAGCCGACTTCAGTGCACGATACGAGGATGACTGCCTCTGGGAGGCGCTTGCGATTGGCGACCTGTTCCCGGTCATCGCAGCGCGTCTTGCTCTGGTGGAGGCTGCGGCAGGTGCGGACAGCCGCGTGTTCGTCTGGGGGGCAGCCACCAAGGGGTGCATGTTTCTGGTACATGCTTCGGAGCGCCCCGTTTTGTTCGATCGGATATCTGCGGCAGTAGACGTGAATCCGCGGAAGTGGAACCGGTTCCTGCCCGGGTCTGGCGTTCCTATTGTCAGCCCCAAGCGCTTCTTCCAACTGGCGAAGGCCGGTGATGTACTGCTCGTGGCGAACCCGAACTACCGGAGCGAGATCGAGGCCACCCTCGCCTCTGCAGGGCTCGATGCCCTGACCCTCATCGATCTCTAGCTAGGTGCCCTTGCGACGGAGCCATCCCTCCGGCGCGACGGTGATGAGCAGCTTGCCGTCGATGCTGCGATCCTGCTCGAAGCGAGGATCTTCTCGCAGGAACTGACGGACTGCCGTCATCGGGTTGTCGCCTGGCCCCCATGGGCGATCCAGGTACATCGATTTCGGCAGATGCTCGACGATGGTATCCAGAACCACCAGGAAACTGCCCGGACTGACCAGGTCGGCGTAGAGGCGCAGTTCGTCGAGCACGTGCGCATGGGTATGATTCGAATCGAGGATGACGATCACGGGGCTTCTCTCGCCCACCTCAGCCCGGACCTTCGAGAAAACCTCAGCGTCAACCGAAGATCCCTCGATAAGACGAATCCGTCTGGCCATCGGGTGTTCCTCGATGGCTTGGCGATTGTGTGATCGGATATCGACGTCCACCCCGACCACTATCCCGTCACCGCCCAGCAATTCCAGCATGGAGGCGTGGAAGACCAGCGAACCACCGCGGGCCACGCCCGTCTCCACGATCACTGCCGGACGCACGGCCCAGATGATCTCCTGCAAGGCGATGAGGTCCTGCGGGAACTGGATGACCGGCCGTCCCATCCAGCGGAAGTTGTAGCTGTAGCCGAGTTCTGCGGTCTCGCGGATGAAATCGACGCCCATTTGGGCGAGGTCCGCGCGTTGCTGGAGCGCCTCGATGTTGCGCTCGACGGCGGCTGAGAATTCGGCTTCGTCACTCATCATCGCTTTCCCGTAGTAATGGGAATGCGTGCCCCGCAAAAGTGTTTGCTGCACCTTGTCATGCTGAGGGTACGCATCCAGAGAAACTCAGAGCCTGCTCTGTGCGCGCAGACCCAGCCATGCTGACCATGCTAGCACGTCACCTGCAGCCTGAATGACGCGAAAGGTGGTCACCAGCAGGGCTGCTTCGACCCCACCGCCGGCAATCTGCGCAAAGGCAAACTCGCTTACTCCGAGCCCCTGTGGGGCGAACACGGTGACGTGTCCGATGGCCCAGGCAAACAACCAGTAGCCAGTGGCATGTGCAGGTGCGAGGGGGCCCGGCGCGAGGGCCAGGGTGAAGACACCAAATGCAAGCTGCTGGCTGGCCCAGAATCCCGTGCCTGTCAGCAGGAGATGACTGAACGGCAACCCGTTACTTGTCAAGTCTCCATGCGTGAGTACAAGTGCCAGAACGATGAGGGCGACCGATCCTGTAATCCACGCATGAGTCGTCAACGGCATGAACAGTAACAGCAGGGAGAAAGACACGGCCGCGAGGATCGCCACAAGTGACTCAGCGAGGGGCAGGATCGATGATCTCGACACACTGACACCACATCGTCTCAATTGCTCCATACGCCCGACCGTATGCCAGATGCCACCCGGCAAATAGCGGGCAGGCAGGAATCGGAGATGCAACTCGGCCGCAAGACCGCGACTGACCGTGACGCCCAGGCCATGGAGCAGCCCTCGGGTAAAGGAGACCGCAAAGATGTGGGTCAACGCGATCAGTACGGCGGCAACCCCGAGCAACCAGGGAGTCTCTGGCTTCAGGGATGCCAGCGATGCACGTTGTGTCGCCAGGATCAGCATGAGGGAGGCGAAGCAGACGAAGAGATAGGCCCGCGTCAGCCACAATCTCCAGCGCGGCGACGGTGGTGCGATCCCATCGGCGGTGAAGGGATTCAATCGCGTTCCAGCCAACGCAGCCCCATGAGAAAGGGAAGGGCCCCCAGGAGGGCCAGTCGCTTGAGTACGCCGCGCGGCTCGGTCAGACATTGCCGCAGCAGTTCCCAGATCAGCGGGGCCAGGGGGGAGACCCGCGCGAGGGAACCACCCGTGAGCTGATAGCGTTGTGAGCGGTAGCGGGCGAGCTTGTCGCCATAGCGCTCCTCGCCGTGCATGCGCCGTCGGTACCACCAGCCGTCGGGCACGCAGAGGAATTCGCCCCGCCAGGCAAGCCGGGTGAGCAGGGCGAGATCGGCACCCACCATTCGCGGCACGCCGCCCGTGGATTGCAAGGTTTCGCAGCAGATGAGCCCGTAGATCGGGTGCATGTTGCCGTGCAGAACGGTCATGAAGCGCGCGATGGGCGCGAGTCCGCGCGTGCTGTAGGCCGCACAGGCGGTAATTCCCTCCTCAGGGTGATCGGCGAACCAGCCGGACTGCCCGCAGGCCAGCACGGCATCGGGATTGGCTTCCAGTGCTGCCACACAGGAGCGGACGAAGTCCGGGCTCCAGAGGTCGTGCCCTGCGGCCCACATGAAGTACTGCCCATCGGCATGGGCAAGCGCAGCCTCGAAGTTGGCGGCGGCACCGAGGTTGCCGGGCTGCACGATCACCCGCACACGCGGGTCGCGCTTGGCGAAGTCATGGGCAATGGTAGCGGTTGCATCGGTCGAGGCGTTGTCGCACACCACCACCTGCAGATTCCGGTAACTCTGTGTGAGCAGACTCGTCAGCGCCTCGGCGAGGTGTGCGGCCTCGTTGAACACAGGCATGCCGACGCTGACGAGAGGCTGCGGACTGTTCATCACCGCCGCAGCAGCAGGCTGGGGATGCAGCCAGCGCCCTCGTGCCTGATGCGCGGCTTGGATGCCCCCATCACTCCTCCCTCCGTTGCGAGCCCTGGTAGGTGAGCAGCGTGATCTGCTCGGCCAGCAGCCCGATCAGGAACACCAGCACCGCGACGATGAAGAGCAGGGCGGTCATGTTGGTGAAGCGGCCGGTGGTGAGGTAGGAGTAGGCGTAATGCAGCAGGGCCAGCGCGAAGAAGCCGAGACTGGCCGGGAAGAAGATACGCAGTGGCGAGTACAGCGCGCCGATCTTGAAGATGATGAGCAGGAAGCGGGCACCATCCTGCACCAGCCGGATGTGACTCTTGCCGACCCGCTTCCGGACCTTGATCGGCACGTAGCCCACCACGTAGCCGGCGCGGAAGAAGGCCATGGTGGAGGTGGTGGGATAGGAGAAGGTGTTGGGCAGCAGGTGCATGATGCTGCGAAAGGGCTTGCGTCGCACGGCGCGAAAGCCCGAGGTGAGATCCGGGATGGTGCGACCGACCATATAACTCGCAAAGCGGTTGTAGATGGTGTTGGCGAGATGGCGCAGCAGGCTTGCCTGCGAGGCCCCATCGCGGGCACCGACCACCATGTCGTAGCCCTCGGCCATGCGTTCAAGCACCGCGTCGATTGCCTCGGGTTCGTGCTGGCCGTCGGCGTCCATGAAGAAGAGGATCTCGCCACGTGCCGCGCGTGCGCCGGCCTTGATGGCGGCACCGTTGCCGAGACTGAAGGGGTGGTTCACGACCCGGGCCCCACCCGCCTCGGCAACGGCGGCGGTGGCATCGCTCGATCCATCGTTCACCACGATGAGCTCCGCCTCCGGATAGCGGGCGCGCAACCGGTGCAGGAAGCTTTCAAGCCCGGCGGCCTCGTTCTTCGCCGGCAGCACGATCGACAGCGCCGGGCGTGGGGCTGTATCCGATCGTGCTGCGTGGCGCTCCTGCGGCAGCGGTGCATTCATCGGTGGAGATCTCCGGTAGCTGCGTGGGCGTGCGGCAAGCAGCCGCGCTCGGTGAGCAGACGCTCGGTGTCGGCGAGCATGGATTCCCAGCCCCGGCGTACCTTCGGGCCCAGCGAGCCGGCAGCGACGCGGAGGTTCTCGCGGGCCTGGAGGCAATCCCCCTGTTCGCTGCGCCAGTCGGCCGCGATCAGCCGCCCGAGTGCCGCGGTCACGCCGGAGATGCGTGTTTCCGCCCAGTCGATGGCCTCTGCGTGCCGGCCGGCGTCGTGGAGGCCGTGGGCCACATGCACCGAAAGCTTCTCCCGCTCGGACTCATGCACGAAGTGGCCCGTGGTGACCACAGTGGCGAGCCAGTCGACGAAGTCGAGGTCGGGCAGCGCGCAGTGGCCCTCGTGCAGGGCATCGGAGAGGTTGATCGCGGCAGTGGAGGCGTAGCCGTCCATGCGCAGCCCCTGGGCGGGGGGCAGACCTTGGTAGAGCTGGATGGCGGCCTGGGGCCCGGCGGTGCAGGTGGTGTGCAGGGCCTGCAAGCGTGCCCCCGGATGCGCGATCCGTTCCAGCACTGCGACGGCCGCTGCCGGCTCGCCTTCGGCCGTGAGCAGGGCGGCGAGCTGGGAGGCGGCACGCGGGGAGTCCGGATTCAACTGGAGGCTGCGCAACGCAAACGTGCGGGCATCGGCCCAGTCTGCCACCCGCAGGAATGTGAAAGAGGCGAAGAGCGTGAGCGACAGGATGGCGAGCGCAGTGAGCAGGGACGCACGCAGCGGCAGGTGAACGGCCAGGGTCGCGACGGCGAGGACGATACCGAGCGACGGCAGGTAGTTGCGGTGCTCGAACACCAGTTCCAGCGGCAGGATGGAGGATTCCAGCGCGTGGCCCAGGAGAAAGAACAGCAGGCCGAGCCCGGCGAGTGCGAGCGGACCGCGCAGGCACAGGGCCAGGATGGCCAGTACCACCCATCCCGCGCCCGCGACCATGGCCGTCGGCCGCAAGTCGTTCAGGTTCACGGCCACCCAGTCGTCGTGGAAGAAGGGCAGCAGGCGCGGCAGCGGCACGAGGATCTGGGCGACGTAGAGCCAGAGCACCTCGGCCTGGGTGACGAGCCGTTCGAGTGGCGTCCAGCCGCGCGCCAGGTGCCGGGAGCTGGATTCTGGCAGCACGCCGAGGAGGAACCATGCAAGCCCGGCCACGGCGCCCAACAACGAGACCGCGCCCAGTGCGTGGCCGATGCCTCGTGCCCGCCCGCCATGGTCCACTGCCACTGCGGCCAGCGGAAACAGCAGCAGCAGGGCACCGAGCGGCAGCAGCAGGACGCCGTTCTCCTTCGCGAGGCTGGCCAGCACGAGGCAGAGGATGTAGCCAGCAAGAAGCGCGTACATGGACCGCGCTGCGCGTGCCTCGGCCGCCTTGAGCAGCAGGATGAGCCCAGCCAGCGCGAAGGTGGCGGAGAGCAGGGTCATGCGTTGCACGGTGTAGAGCACGGTGCTCACCTGCAGTGGCAACAGGGCCCAGAGGCCGGCGACCCAGAGCGCGCTCCAGCGGGACTCGAGCCCCGCCCGTTGCAGCAGGTGCCGGGCGAGCAGCCACACGAGGAGGGTGTTCAGGAGGTGCAGACCGAGGTTCACCGCCTTGGCCACGCGATCCGAACCGGCGGACAGCGTGGAATCGGCGATGAAGCTCAGCATGGCGACCGGCCGACCGAGCGGGCCAGTGTTGCTCATCAAGAGCCCCCAGGCCTCTCCTTGCAGCACGGCCGCCCGTACGGGGTCCAGCACCGAGCGATCATCCAGCAGCAGCGGTCCGCCGAGGCCGGGCACATAGATCAACACGAGCGTCAGGAGCAGGGCCGCCAGCACGACCCGGGTCATCGTGCGGGTGGAGGCGAACCCGGCGGTTCTGGCTGTGGAGGTGAGGGTTGCCACCTCCGGGGACATCGGTGGCGAGTTCATCGTTGCCCGGCGATCGGGGCAACGCCGGGCGCAGCGGCTGGCGGCGGGGCGGTGGGCAGTGACGAGGCCGGTGTCGGCACATCGGGTTGCCCCGAGGGTGCCGCCTCCCGGAATACGAAGGCCAGGAGCGCCCGGCGCCGCGCCCGCTCAATCGGATTGGCCGTGTCCTCGGCAAGCCGCCGCAACTCCTCGCGCATGGCGGGGAGTTGCGGGCTATGGATGGCCCGGTACAGACGGTAGCGGGTTACCTTTAGATCAAAGGGGTCATTCAGGTCCTCCGCCACGGCATCAAGTATTCGCAGGGCGGCGGGGAAGTCGCCGGCCGTGTTCACGTAGAAGACGGCGAGACGGGCGCCGAGATCAACCCGAATGGCTGGCAGCACGCCGGGGTTCTCCAGAACGGTGGATGCGAGTGCGGCGATCTGCATGCCGTCAAGCCCGCCCGATACTTTGCTTTTGGTGTCCATGGCCATGTCCATCGCGGCGTCGATGGCGGCGATCACGGAGGGGTGGACCCGTGGCGCAGCGAGCCGATCTCGGGTCTGGCGAAATGCCTCGTCGGTATCCCGGTCGAGGTCCTTGAGCACCAGGAGTCTGCCGATCAGCGCGAGAATGCTGTCTGGGTGCTGCTCCAGGCCGCGTTCATAAAGTGCCAGCGCCTGTTCGCCGAGGGCGATGTCCCCGGAGGCTCGGTGGGCCTCGTGCAGCATCCCGGCGAGCCATATCAAGGCCCTCTCCGAGTGCGGATGGTTGGCGAGTTCGCGTGCATGCAGGTCGAAGTGATCCGCCCAACCGCTGGAATGGGTACTGGTGGCCACGGCCGTGGTACCGATCCAGGCGAGGCTGATGGCCAGGAAGACCTGCGGCCGGGCACGCAGCAGCACGGCGAGCCCGATGAGACCGCCGGCGATGAGGCCGACCGCGGGCAGATAGTTGCGATGCTCGAAGACGAGTTCGAGCGGCAGGAAGCTCGCCTCCATGGCGTGCCCGACCAGGAAGAGCCCGAGGCCGAGCAGGAGCCAAGGGGCGCTGTCCCGCAGCCAGAGCGCGAGGAGGGCGAGCGCGAGCCAGACCGCACCCACCAGGCCAACGATCGGGTCGCGGAAGAAGTCCAGGATGGGGAAGTCGTCGTGGAAGAGACCGAGCTGGGAGATGTCCGGGGCCACACTCATCCAGGCGTACCAGCCGAGCACCACGACCTCCGTCGCCAGGCGTTCGGGCAGGGTGAAATCCCGGTAGGCGTACAGGCCGTCCAGCCAGGTCGTGAGCCTGGTGTACTGCCACCACGCCGCGCCCCCGACGAAGAGCGCCCCGCCCAGGGCCCCCGCACCCAGCACCCGGCTCAAGGCCCGGGGCCGCTCGGCCGGGCCGAAGCAGGCGAATTCGATCACCAGGCACAGAAGCGGCAGGAGCAGCCCGTTCTCCTTGCTGAGGGCCGCCAGTGGCAGGCAGACGAGGCCCACCAGCGCAAAGCAGGCGAATGCGGCGCGGCCCCCCCCAGCGAGCAACCGCAGGCGGCCCACAAGGTAGAGGCACAGGCCAAGCAGCGTGAACAGCGCGGCCAGGATGGTCATGCGCTGCACCACATAGAGCACGGTGGACACATGCAGCGGCATCACCAGCCAGCCGAGCGCCACGAGCCAAGGCAGGGCCGCGCGGACTCGGGGGGGCAGGGGGAGGCGCTGGAAGCGCGGGCTGCGGAGCAGCAGGTGGACCAGCAGCAGGACGAGGCAGGCCGTTGCGAGGTGCAGGCCAAGGTTGGTGAGCTTGAAGGGGAAGGGGGCGAGGCCATGCGCGCAGTGGTTGAGCGCGAAGGAGAGCATGGCGACCGGCCGCCCGAGGGGGCCGCTGTGACTGGTCAGCCCCAGCAGGTCGAGCTTGTTGCAGTCGCGTGTGGCCTCGATGAACTGAGGCACCTCAGCGAAGTTGGGGCCGTCGTCGAGGAGGAAGGGCCCAGCGAGGCCCGGGGCGAACACTACCCCGGCCAAGATAAGCAGCAGGACCTGCAGGATGGGTGCTGGCATGAAAAAGGGGCAGGAAACCTGCCCCTTCGCATGGAGAGCCGTGGCCCTCAGCGGCAGTTCGAGGGCCGCCAGCGCGGGTTCAGGGTGTTACCCACCGTGCAGGCCCAACTCACGGCTCCGTTCGTGAAGGTGGGTGTGAACAGGAGCAACTGACCAACATTTTGCGGGCCGAGTGCGAGAGTGGTGAAGGTCACCCGGATCTCACCACCAGTACCAGAGGGAAGAATGGTGACGGATTGAACGAAGCGTGAGCTGATGGTGTTCGCGACGCCGGCCGAGCTATTTCCGGTCGGGAATCTGCCCCGACTGATGCGGTACTCGGAGACCGAGGCCTTGGCACCGGCGACGAGGTTCAGGCCCTCGCTCACGCGGGCGCGGGTCACGTAGTCGCTGTAGGCCGGGATGGCCACGGCGGCGAGGATGCCGATGATCGCGACCACGATCATGAGCTCGATGAGGGTGAAGCCCTTCTGGACGGTCTTCATCATGGGTGGAACTCCTTGGGGTACGGGGATGGGTGTGGCGTGTGATGTCAGTCGCCGGCGGGGAGGCCCCGCATGGTCCGGCAGCGTAGCGGCCGCGGGGTCGGTGCCTGTAGCGGGCCTCGGCGTGAGCCCCGCTGCCGGCATCGATTGCGGTCAGCGCAGACCGACGATGCAGTGGGCATGCCAGCGGTGCTGCGGCCCCCGACAGGGCCGCCCGAAGACGCCAGCGCCAGCGCATAAGCGGCGGAATTCACGAGATATTGCGCCGTGCCCCATGCGGCTGGCCGGCGACGCTGGCGGCTGCGCAGCGGGAAGCTCCGCGGCGCGCCCTGACGCAGCGCGTCAGAAAGTGACGCGGCGCGTCACTCGATGCCGAGCTTCTCCAGCCGGTAGCGCAGGGCCCTGAGCGTGAGGCCGAGCAGGCGGGCCGCGGCCGTGCGGTTCCAGCGCGTCTGTTCCAGCGCGGCGAGGATGCGCTGACGTTCGAGCGCACCCAGCGCCGCATCGAGGGGGGCAGCGTCGGGAGTCCTGGGCAGCGACCCTCCCGGCCACGGTGGTGGCCGGTCACCCGGCTCGGTGACGGTGAGGTCCGGGTCGCCGGTGGCGACCTCCGGCGCGGGCGCGGCGTCGAGTTCCAGATCCGCCACGTCGATGCGCCCCCCCTCCGACAGCGCGACGGCGCGTTCGAGCAGGTTCTCGAGTTCCCGCACATTGCCCGGGAAGGGATGGTGGGCAAGGCAGGCCAGTGCCGCCTCGGTGATGCAGGGTGCCACCGGCAGGCCGTACTCGCCGGCGATGCGCGTGAGCAGATGTTCCGTGAGCAGTGGGAGGTCCTCGCGCCGCTCGCGCAGCGGCGGCACCTGCACGGCGATGACGTGGATGCGGTAGTAGAGGTCCTGACGGAAGGCACCGCTCGCCACCAGCGCGCCGAGGTCCCGGTGACTCGCCGACAGGATGCGGCAATCGATGGGCAGTTCCTGCGGGGCACCCACGGGCCGCACGCGCTTCTCCTGCAGGGCGCGCAGCAGTTTCACCTGCATGGTGAGCGGAAGCTCCGCCACCTCGTCGAGGAACAGGGTGCCGCCCTGCGCGGCACCGAAGAGACCGGGCGAGTCCTGCGTGGCCCCGGTAAAGGCACCCTTGCGGTGACCGAAGAACTCGCTCTCCAGCAGCTCGCCCGGGATGGCGCCGCAGTTCACCGGCACGAAGGGGGCCTCCGCACGCGGCCCGCCGAGGTGGATGATGCGGGCGACGAGTTCCTTGCCGGTCCCGGACTC
>DNIF01000101.1 GCA_003485715.1 Gammaproteobacteria bacterium | reverse complement strand
AGATCTTTCCAACTCTTGAGCGTCCCGGCATCCCACCGCGACAGCCGGAGTCTAACCAAGCCCTTGCGGTGATCGGTTACCTCCCGATTGCCTTCGCGGTGCGAAAGCCACGCATTGCCGAACAGCAGCCCTTCTTCACGCCGCATCCCTTCGACGTCGACGTTGAAGTTCTTGTCTGCCGCGTAAGCAACCCGCCACCACTGCCGCAGTTGCGCCTTGATAGGCGGCGTGCGCCAGCGCCCACTCTGCTCGGCGTCGCCGAGGAAGGCGGGGGTCAGGAAGCGCAGTGTGAAGTGGTGTTGTCGATAGATCATCGAGTGGATCTCCTTCGACGAAGGCTACAGGCAGGGGGAGATTCGTGCCTGGTCGGCAAGCTTGTAGGGGGGAGGGGACGACCGAGTGGACCCAGGTGCGGCGCACGTTTCCGGGAAGATTCGGGCTTCATGCGGGCGGAGTGCCGACAGCCTCGGTCAGCAGGTTGGTGAATTCGTGCACATGTGCCTCGAAGTAGCGCCGTACCGTCACCCACTGCACTTCGCTCAGCAGACGCGGCTCGGGGTCGGCCTCGGCGTCATCGAAATAGACGAGCGACTTTGCCAGATGCACGGGATTGGGGCTTGGCCGTGAATACATCTCGGCCAGGCGCTGTGTGATCGGGCGGAACTTCATGTGCCGCAGAACTTCGTGGAGGTCATAGAAGTCCTTGCGTGCACCGCGCTGACTGACCGCGATCAGCTTCATGGCCGCGATATCGGCGACGGGCGCCAGCGGCAGGTCGTGCAGGACATCCGTCGCCGGTCCAA
Organism: Gammaproteobacteria bacterium; assembly: GCA_003485715.1. Lineage (GTDB taxonomy): Bacteria > Pseudomonadota > Gammaproteobacteria > UBA7966 > UBA7966 > UBA7966. The sequence goes on along the minus strand of DNIF01000101.1, from coordinate 19,737 downwards.
ATTGTGGGCTGAAGCCGAAGAATGAGCACTTGACGCCGCCAAGCAGGCACTCGAAGGTGCCTGCTTTATCCTGCAGTGTTTGCAGGGAGGGATCGAGTTCGTACAGCCTTGGTGCTAGGTCGCGGGGAAACGCCTCCGGCGCGCAGAACCAGTCGAAGTCCACGGAGATCCGGTGACCGAGCTGCAGCGCAAGACCTGTACCTCCCGCGAGGGTGAACGGCAGTCCCGCCAGCGCGGCGCAGAGCCGCGGTGCCAGTCGCGCCGCTTCGGGCGTGAGGACCTCAGGACGCATGGAGATACAGCCTCCAGAAATTCCGGTCGCGCGATGTGAGGCGCCGGCTGGTGTCGCATATCACGAGCAGCTCTGCCGCCGTGTAGTTCGCGATCAGCCAACGCAAGGCCTCGGGGGTCGTCATCGCCATCAGCCGCTCGGTGACGAACCGTGCATGGAGCGCGGGATCGAGCCGATCGAAGTCCGTGTCCCAGAACTGGCCGCGCAAGCCCTCTGGCAGTCTTGGCGCACTCATCTCGCTGCCTCGACTGCTGCACGGATGGCGGGAGTGGGGGTGGGCGTTGTGCATCGGGTTGTGTCACCTGCCTGTGCCATGCCGTGAACTCCATCGATCCAAGGCCGAGAAACTCCACCATGCCCCACTGCCACCCCTGCGGGCCATTCGCAAGCGTGGCCGATGAGGCAGCGAGAAGGTCCGCAGGGGGCATGCGGCAAGCGTGCAGCTATCCCAGGGCTCGCTTGATATCCGACTCCAGCGTCTCGTGCAGCCGTTCCGGATCGGACACTACCCTGCACAACTCGGGGTTCTGCGGCGGGCTGCCATGGGCTAGTGCATTGCGGAGATTCTTCAGACGCCAATGTGGAGATTCGTCCCAGCGCGTGCCGTGCGCCTCCAGGCGGCGCTTTACGAGTTCCTCGGCTTCTGCCCGGCCGCCGTTCACCTTGAAGTCTGTCGCATCCAGGCCGTTCTTTGCGCACTCCCGGGTAATGATGGCTTCCCAGGCGAGCACGGCAGCACGCACGTAGTCGCGCCGTGCCAGGTAGGTATAGGCGAGGGTCCGCTGATTGTCGTGCAGCTCGGCTTCACGCGCCCATTGCAGCCGCTCCGATAGCCGCTTCTGGAAGAGCCCGGAGGCACCGGGTAGTGGCTCTTTGAGGCACGGTAGAAAGGTCTGCAACTTGCGCTTCGCGTCCCGCAGATTGAAGGTGCGTTCATGGAAGGCAGCCGCTTCGAGACAAGCAGCGAGGTCTGCAGGGACACCATCGTCGACCAGAAGGGGTGCGAACGCGCCGTAGTCGCCGGTGGCGTCGAAGTGGTCCATCGCGGCCACCCAACGCTGGATGGAGACCAGCCCATCGAGTCTCAGGACAGGTGTGATTCCGTCCCGCGTCATGTCGAGTGCCCCGTAGTACAGCCCCTCCACCTTGAGCTTCCCGGTGCGCTCCAGGAAGAAGGCCGATACGAGACCCAGCATGCCGAGATGACGGAAGGCGTGTGTCAGGTCGAAGCTCACCCGACCGCGTTCCACTGCCTGCGCGAGGTCCTGCAGAATGGCGATCTGCTCGGAGTCCTCCCGCGCATAAGGGATCAAGCGCAGCCGCAGTGGGCACTTGACCGTACGCTCGGCAAGTGGCGCGACCCGGTCGAGCAGCGACTGGGTGACGTTGGCGGACTTCACTGCGTCCATCAGCTCCATGCGCACTTCTTCGGAGTCGTCCGCGGTGGCAAGATGCTCTATCAGCACATCCCACATGCTGCCGGCGGTGCCGAGGATGATGAGGGTGTCGGGGTGCAGGTGGCGTGCGAGCGCAAGGCCGAAGAAGGGGGTTTCCTCGCGGGGGCCGTCGGGGAATTCGTAGGTCGCAGTCCGGTAGCCGGTTTGGTTCTTTTCGCGCCCTTTACCAAGAAAAGTGACGAGCTGCAGCGGCCCGGAATGCTGGCCGGGGTTTCCCTCTCGATTCTTGCGCCGCCCGGCGCCGGGATGCGACGGGGATGGGTGCGTGTCAGTCGGTTTCACGCTGGTTCCTCCATGGCGGCCAACGAAGCGAAGGCGATGGACTCCGGGGGCAGCGTGAGCCGATAGCGCCGCGGGCGTCTGCCGCCATCGTCGATCAGGTAAGGCCTGGCGCTTGCTGGGCCCAGTTCCCGTTTCAACGAACTGCGAAGCCTGCTCAGCTTCTGCGAGAAGTAGTCGCCGTCCATACCCTTGCGGAGCGTGCGCTCGGTCTTGTCCAGATCGGTCATGTCGTCCCCCCCCGAGCGAAGTTCAGCGAGGTAGGCGCGCGCCCAATCGGGGTCAGGTACACCTGCAGTTGGCGCAGCCAATGGAGGTTCACCCGCCAGAGCGCGGCGGGCGAACAGTGCGAGCAACGCAAGCTCTCCACGCTGTAACTGGAGGGTACGCTCTCCCGCCATAACCCGACTATGTCGAAGGTCAATGACGAGCCGTGGCGGCCCGAGTGCCTCTCGGGCGGCCTGAACGGTATCCATGAAGCTCGCGTCTCCGGCGAGAAGCGCCGACGGCAGCCCATGACGCAGACTCACGAACGGGATCTCCGCCAGCGTGACCTCAGCCTCTCGGGCATCCACCGGTCGCGCGCGTTCGCCACCGGTGTAGATCACCATGCTTTCGCGGGTGGGGTAGAAGAAGCCTGGCAGCCCTTCAAAGGGCGACGAGACGAGTACGTGCGACAGGCGATCCTGAGGGCGGCCGAAGATGCTGAGCGCGTAACCGGCATAGAAGCCCATGGTCTTGCGGCCGCCAGCCATGGAGACATGCAGCGCAAGATCCGGATCGCGGGTGAACTCGCGCACGACCCGGGTGATCGCGTCGGCGGCGCGTTCGTTGTCCTGCTCGGTGCGGATGTCGTCGAGATCACCGCCCACGATCTCGATGTCGGCAGGCGCGAACTGGATCGCAGGAAGCTGGTAGTCGCGGCGCAGGCGGTGGAACCAGCCCGGGTCATCGGATAGCAGCGTAAGACGGGCGCGTTCACGCCCCTCCCTGGTCGTGAGCACACGGACCTCCGTCGGCACGAAGCGCCCCGCCGTGCGCTGGGTGAGGGCGTAGATCGTTTCGGTGACGATTTGCGGGGACAGGCCCGTCACCAGCAGCAGCACCCGGCGAGGATAACTGCCCGGGTCGGTCGGGTCGTGCCTCGTGGCGGCAATGTGGTCGATCGGTCGACCTTCCGGATGCGTGTCTGGGGCTGCGTTCATGCATCCGAGTATCGTGACGATCCGGTACTTCTGACCAGAGGTCGCAAGCTTGCGACACGCGATCCGCCATTCCCGCCAACACTGGATGGCCCCGTCACCGCACGGTCGCTGGATCGCCGACTTCGGAACCACCCCCTCCCGCAGTGCGGCATCGTTCACGTTCCGAGATCGATGTCCGGCCTTATGGGGTGCTGATCATCAGCGCTTGACATACCATATATGGTCTAGCCACAATATGGCATGTGGTGTATTGAGGAGCATGCCCGGCTTGAGAAGCAGATGCTGTCCACCCCTCTTGAGATCCAGCAGCGATACGAAAAGTGGAAAGACATCGCGAGCATTTCAGGGCTGTCTGGCCTGATGGCTATTCGGGGGTTTCGTGACGAGGCCCTCTCCGGCCAGTGGAAAGGCCATCGCTCCTCGCGGCTGAGCCTGAAATACCGGGTGATCTATCGCGTAGTGGTATCACAGCTTCTGTTCCTGGTCGTAGAGGTGACGCCACATGACTATCGGAGGCGTTGATGAGTGAGTTTCGTCCTGCCAAGCGCCGTGTGAAAGTTTCGGTTGGCGACTCGGTTCGCATCGTTCGTGAACTGCAGGAACTCAGCCAGAATCAGCTCGCCAAACTCACCGGCATCCCCCAGTCGACCATCTCGGCGATTGAGAACGGTCGGGTTCGCCTCGGTGTCGAGAGGGCCAAGGTTCTGGCCCGGGCGCTGAACTGCCACCCCGCCGTGCTCGTGTTCCCGGGCTGGGAGTCCGAGGAACAGTCAGCGGCCTGACTGCCGCATCCCGGTACATGGCTGCGAGTATCGCGGGCCTTCGGCGTCAACGGTAGGAAACGCGAGCTTGCTGGACGGGCACCGGCCCGATCTGTCCGCCCGGCACGATCAGGCAGTGATGCAAGCCACCATGGGTTGCAGGTGGTGTCAGCGCCGCCGCGTGACTTGCCCCGCCATCGCTCCGACTTGAGCGGTCACTCTCGATTCGCACCCTGCTGCACCCACCCCCCCCCACCGCAATGGGGCATCGTGCAGGATCCGTGACTGCCGTCCCCTCAAGGATTGTCAGTAACCATTTGGCTGGCTAACATTTTGTTTTAGGCTGGCCGGAGCTGGGGCACTCTACCTACCGGCCTGCCGCCCGATGAGGCACCCGATGGACCGTCCGGCGGACCCTTCCTGCTCATCTCCCGACCGCTTCTCCGCTGGTGGTCCGGCGAGCGATGTCTTCACGTTGCTGAAGGTCATCGAAAGCGCCGAGCTCGGCACCTGGGCCTGGAACGTGCGAACGGGCGAGGTGCGAATAAACGAGCGCTATGCGGTAATCCTCGGACATTCGCTCGTTGAACTACTGCCGCTCGGTCTCGAGACCTGGTCCTCGCGGGTGCATCCGGAGGATCTCCCGGCCGCAGAGGAAGCGTTGCAGGCCTGCTGCGAGGGTCGGATCGCGCGCTACAAGTCGCAATTCCGCATGCGCCATCGGGATGGTCACTGGGTCAGAATCCTCGATTCCGGGCTGGTTGCCAGCCGCACCGAGGACGGCCGGACGGAATGGATGGTGGGGTCGCACGCCGATATCACCGAATCCTGGTTGCAGGCCCAGCGCCTGCGTACCAACGAGCGCTTCCTGGAGCGCACCGGGCGCTTGGCCCGCGTTGGGGGCTGGGCATGCGACATGCGAACCGGCGAGTTGCGCCTGTCGGCCGAGGCTCAACGGCTGCTTGGCATGTCCGCCGAGGAGAGCCTCTCGCTGGGCCAGGCTCTTACCCTTTTCACGGCTGAATCCCGCGCCGGATTGCGCGCTGCGATTGTCGATGCCGTGCGCTCCGGGGTCTCCTGGGATTTCGAGGCACAACTATTGCCACGTGCAGGCGCCGCGACCTGGTTGCGTGTCAACGGTGCGCCGGAGAGTTTCGAAGGCGAACGGCGGCTGCTCATCGGTGCCCTGCAGGATGTCACTGATCGGGTCCTCGAGCGCGAGTCCCTGCGCGAGGCGCGCGAGCGTCTGCGCATTGCCACCGAGAGCGGTGGCATCGGCATCTGGAACTGGGACATCCGCAGCGGTGAGCTCGAGTGGAACGATGTGAACCACGCACTGTTTGGCTCGGGCAAGGAAGGGCTTGTCCACTACGACGATTGGGAAACTCGCCTGCATCCGGAGGACCGTGCGCGCGCGCTGGCTGCCGTGGAGGCCGCCCTGCGTGGAGATGAGCCCTTTTCCAGTGAGTTTCGTGTCGTCCTTGCAGATAACGAGGTGCGATACCTGCGAGGCACGGGCGTCGTGCGTCGGGATGCCTACGGCCGGCCTACAAGCATGGTGGGTGCGAACTGGGATGTGACGCCCCTGCGCGAGATGGCTGCTCGTCTCTCTGAGCAACACGAGCTCATGCGGGTCACGCTGGAATCCATCGGCGATGCCGTCATCACCACCTCCGCGCAGGGCCGTATTTCCTGGCTCAATCATGAGGCCGCAGCGATGCTCGGCTGCCGAGAGGAGACAGCACAGGGTTGCGACGTGTTCTCGCTCATACGGCTGGTAGTGGGAGAGTCCCGTCAGTCACTGGCACCAGCGATAGCAGAGGGGCTGCGTGAGGGCATCACATTCAATCTCCCAGAAGACACGCTATTGCTGCTGGGGAACGACACCGAGATCGACGTGGATGGCAGTTTTGCACCCATCGTCGACGTGGCGGGCGAGTATCTCGGCATGGTCATCGTTTTGCACGACGTGACTCCGGAGCGCGCCGAGACTAGAAACCTGCGGCATCGGGCCACTCACGATGCCCTGACCGGGCTCGTCAATCGCAGCGCCTTCGGTGAGCGGCTGGTCGAGCTTCTCAGGCGTGCGCGCGAGAAGGGCGAGGTGCACAGCCTGCTGTACCTCGATCTGGATGAGTTCAAGCAGGTGAACGATCGCTTCGGTCATGAGGTCGGTGATCGGCTGTTACAGCAGTTGGCAAGCCTGCTCGCTGGTGGATTGCGCGGCAGCGATCTCTTTGCCCGGCTTGGCGGTGATGAGTTCGCTCTGCTGCTCGAGGATTGCGGCATAGAGCGCGCGGCGGAGATCGCGAGTGAGCTCTGCGCGCGGGTGGCTGGCTTCAAGCTGGCACACGGGCCGGACCCAGTCACCGTGGGTGTGAGCATCGGTCTCGTACCCATCGATACCCGCTGGGGCGATCAGCGGGCCCTGCTGCGCGCGGCAGACAGCGCCTGCTACGCGGCCAAGGCGGCGGGCCGCAACGGCTATCGCGTGTGGCCGGAAGGGGTGTCCGGGGCTGCCACCGGGGTGGCAGTGGAACAGCGTTTCGCGCCGCGCATCGAGCGGGCCCTGGCTGAGGGGCGTTTTCTGCTGCTGGCCGAGTGGCTGTTCGCTGCCGATCCCGGGCTCGTGGATCCGGAGTCGGTGGTTGAGCTCTACCTGCGGATCCGCGATGAAGATGGTCGGCTGCTGGGGCCTGCGGAATTCCCACCTGCACTGGGCTCTGGCCTGCCGAGCAGCCTGGATCGCCTGCTTCTTGCGCGTGCAGTGGAGCACCTCATGGATACTGGGGGGCAGGCGAGCCGGATCAGGGTGCAGGTTGCGCTGTCTGCCCCCAGCCTTACTCACGTCAGTTTTCGTGACTGGATCCATGCTTGGGCAAGCGGGCTTGAACCTGCACTCCGTAGTCGCATCGAACTGGGCGTCCCGGTCTCCGTGCTGGCGCAGGCCGATGTGGCCCTCACTGAGCGGCTGGGTGAACTCCGCGGCCTGGGTCTGCGCATCATCTGCACCGACTTCGATCTGGGCCGGATAGCCCTGACGCAGTTGCGTGCGCTTCCCCTCGACGGCATCCGCCTCGATGCTGCGCTCGTGACTGCGCTGCCTGAAGATCCCCTGGCCCGCCTTGCGGTGAAGACTGCCTGTGAGGCGGCCGCGCTATTTGGACTGACCACCCTCGCGCCACGAGTGGAACGGGCGGCCCAGCTCGCTTTGCTGCGTGAACTCGGCATCGGCTTCGTTCAGGGCAGCGCGCTGGGAGTGGCTGAGACCTTGCGGTCCGTCTCAGGGCGGGCAGCCGAGAACCAGCCGGGCTGGGTGGGCGCGAATAGCTGAGTCGTAGCGGGGCGAGCAGAGGCACATCCCTGGGCGGTCGCCTGCGCGCGTGACCAACCGGCCTCAGCGCCGACGACTGCTGGCGAGAGGCCGGGTTGCGCACACCAGCAGCGTGATGGTGAAGACGATAAGCCCAAGTGCGGGTGCGAGCGGTATCGGCTGTGGTTGGGTCGCGGCTGGGGCGAGTGTCACCCGCAGACTGGCGGTGGCTGGCGGGGGCGGATCGAGGGCGCTGCTCGTGGCCGCAAAGCCGAGGTCGTAGGCACCCGCCGAGGCACCCAGGGTGTCGAGCTGGAGTACCCGTGACACCGAGGCGCCCTGGACGAGCTCGCCGAGATCACAACCAGGTGACGGCGTACTGGCGCAGCCGATCGGGCCTGCCACCAACGTGAAGCCTGCTGGCAGCAGGAGGTTCACTCGCAGAGCGCTGGCGGTGGATGGACCGAGGTTCGTCACTGCCAGGTTCAGGGCCAGCCGATCACCGACCACCAATGCGCCGGGCGACGCAAGCCCGACCTCAAGGCGCAGATCCGCGAGCGCCAGCACGCTGCTCGTGGCCTCGGCGCTGTTGTTGGTCGCCAGTGGATCGGATGTTGCCGCACTCACCGTGGCCGCGACCCGGCCGCTGCCGGGCGTAGTGGTGGCGAAGCTCAGGGGCAGGGTCACTGCGGCACCCGGGGCGAGGGTGCCCAAGACACAGAGCGCGCCCTCGGCCGTGGCCGAGCAACCCGCTGGCCAGGTGCTGACGGGCCCCAGGCCGCTCACCACGAGCTGTAACTGCACGGAACCTGCACCACCTGGCCCCTGGTTCGTGACCGTCACCGTGAAGTTCGCGTTGCTGCCATGGGGCACGGTGCCCGCAGACGACGAGACGCTTACGGTGAGATCCGCAGGCAGAATGGCCTGGATGGTCCGGGTCAGCGAGTTGTTGGTGGTGACCGGGTCGCTGGTGGCCGAAGACACCGTGAGCGCGGCGCTCGGGCTGCCAGCGGTGGTCACCGTCACCGGTATGGCCCATTCGGCCAGCCCTCCGCTCGCGAGCAGATCCCGGGTGCAACTCACCGAGCCCATGCCGGCAGCGCAGCCCGGAGGTGGTGGGCCAGCATTCATACCGGCAGGCAGGGCGAGCACGGCGCTCACGCTGCGGGCACTGTCCGGGCCGTTGTTCTGCACGCCGATGCGATACTCGACCGCACCGCCGACGGGAACGGGGTCAGGGCTGGCCGTGAGTTGCGCCACGAGGTCGGCTGAGGCCGCTACCCAGTTCAAGGCGAGATTGAGTGCACCCCAGGCGCCGGCCTTGCCGTCTACCGCGATCTGGTAGGTGGTGCCGCTGGTCACCGTGAAGGTGGTGCGACTGGTCGTGTTGCCGGCGGCCACATCATCGTTGCTGGCGATGGTCGTCAGGTTCGCAAGGCCACTGCCCGTGTAAACGCCGAGCAGGGTGTCGAAGCCCGAGCCCGCGAGGTCCACCGTGGTGCGGCCGTCGCCCGGGGCGGTCCAGCGCCACCAGAGCGAGAGGCCACCATTCGCGCCGGCGTGCAGTGGCTCAGCGGCCTCGCGCGAGGCAAAGCGGTTGCTGGTGTTCACTGTGGACTGAGGGCCGGCAAGGGAAACTGCTGCCGCAAAATCATCGTTGGCCGGCGGTGGAAACACCCCCTCGAGGTCCACGCGCGGTTTGGTGATGCCGGCCAGGGTGTCCAGCACCGGGCGGCCCCCGTTCAACAGCCGGGTCCGCAACTGGGTGATGGTCTCGGTGGGGAAAGCCGCGGCGACCAGTGCCCAGGCACCGGCCACGTGCGGTGCGGCCTGGGAGGTGCCGGAGTAGCTGTGGCCTCCGGCCGTGATGGTGATACCGGGGGCCAGCAGTTCGAGGATGGCGGCCGAGTTGGAAAAACAGCCGACGAGGTCGGCGGCGGTGATGCTGTCGGTGCAGCCGGCTGCCCAGCTCCGACTGCCCTGGGCCGAGTCGTAGACCGCGCCCACCGAGATCGAGTTGGCGCTGCAGGCCGGCATGGGCAGCCCATTCTTGATGCCATCGTTGCCGGCTGAACTCACCGTGGCGATGCCGACAGCGGCCGCGCTATCAATGGACAGGCGGAAGGGATTGGACTGGTTCGGCAAGCTGCTGCCATTGGCCGCGAAGCCGGTGAAGCGGTTGCCGCAGTCGCTTGCGCTGTAGATCCCGGGCACGCTCAAACTCAGGTTCACCGCGCGGATGCCGAAGGTGGTGCGGTTGGCGATCACCCAATCGTAGGCGGCGATGATGGTGCTGGAGCTGGCCCCGGCTGCATCGAACACGTCGAGCACCACGAGATCGGCGCCTGGGGCCGTGTTGGCGACGATGGCCGACACGTTGGTGCCATGCGGATTGGCAGGGTTGTCCTGCTGACCATCGTTGGTGGCGATATCGATGCTCGCCGCCACTCGGCAGCTGGCCGGCACACCAGGCGAAGTACAGGCACCGAAATCGGCGTGGGTGTGGAACACACCGGTGTCGATCACGGCGATGGTGGCGCCGTCACCCCGCACACCGGAGTTCACAACGGTCGGCTGGCCGATGAGTGGCAGGGCCTCGAGGTCATCCGCCTCCAGACGATGATCGGGCATGACGGCCCGCACCGCCGGATCAGCGAGCAGCGCGTCCAGGGCAGCGGCGTCTTCGATCTCGATCAGCGCCTGCGGGATGTGGTCGAAGGATCGCATCATCCGTGCGCGCGAGCCGGTGCGGGTGATCAGCCGCCCCCTGAGCCCCTCACGCGCCTGGCGCACGCGCTCGCGTAGATGAACGAGTCGCTCGCGCCCCGGGGCGTCGTCCCGTAACGCCGGGGCAAACTGGCCGCGCAGGGCGGGGAGGTCGCCTGGCTCGAAGTCGACGATGGCCGCGATTGGGAAGCGACCCGCAGCGGCGCTGGCGGCGAGCTCCGGGGCGAGGCGCAGATCGGCCATCGCCTCCAGTGGGCATAGCCCGGCGAGGAGGCCGAGAAAGGCCCCGCGGATGGCGCGAGCGGTGGCGTGGGGCAGACGCGGCATGGTTCGGGAGGCCTTCAGCCGCCACGCCGATGCCGACGAGAGCAACGAGGCTCGGCACCGATCCGGCTGCTGGTAGAGGACAGGGTCGGAGAACCCGCGCTGCGTATCAGCAACGAGCTTCCCGAACATACCTCAGGACTATGACACCCGTGTGACAGCTAGCGCCGGCCTGCCCTCCCGAGGGTCAGGGCAGGCCGGTATTCGCGCAATCGCCGCCGCCATGAAGGCAGCACACGGCCCTCAGGCCTTGGGCGGGCCGTAGTAGCTGGGTGCGTCGGGGATAGCGTCCACCAGCCGCCGGGCCCCCTCGAGCACGTGCGGGGGGAGTTCGGCGACCCCGGCTTCGATGGCAGCCAACAGCGCGGACCGCATGCGTGGATCCCAGTAGGTGCGCAGGTGATTGCGCACCCCTTCGGCAGCGCGCTCGGGTGGATACGGGGCGAAGAAATCGCCGATATCACTGGCCATGGTCAGGATGCGCTCGATGTCGAGCACGTTTCCCGCCGGGGCCGTGTCCTGCGTCGAGGAAGCCATGGCGCTCATGCCAGTGCCTCCGCGCCGGTCGGGTGTTCAACGGCCGCCTCGTGCGCGACACCCGCGAGGACGACCTCCACGGCCGTGACCTTGTATTCCGGGCAATTGGTGGCCCAGTCGGATTGATCCGAGGTGAGCGCGTTCACTCGTGAATCCGCGTGGTGGAAAGTGGTGTACACCACGCCGGCATTGACCCGCTGCGAGATGCGCGCACGCAGCCGCGTGTTGCCATAGCGACTGGAGACGTTCACCGCATCGCCGTTGCGAATGCCGCGCACGGCAGCGTCTTCAGCCGAGATCTCGAGGACATCTTCGGGGTGCCAGCGTGAGTTCGCGGTTCGGCGCGTCTGAGTGCCGACGTTGTACTGCGACAGGATGCGGCCAGTCGTGAGCAGCAGGGGGTAGCGGTCATTCGTGCGTTCCTGGGTCGGCACGAATTCAGTGAGCATGAACGTACCGCGACCGTTGGCTCGCGGGAAACGCTCGCGATGCAGGACCTCCGTACCCCGCGGCGCGGCCTCGTCGACCGGCCATTGGGCCGAGCCGACTTCGTCCAGCAACTCGAACGACAGCCCGCGGTAGGCCGGCGACAGCCGGGCGATTTCGAGCAGCACCTCGCCCGCGTGGGTGTACTGGGTGGGGTAGCCCATGGCGTTCATGAGCTTCACCACGACTTCCCAGTCCTGGTAGCCCGCCAGTGGTTCGACCACCTTGCGCACCCGCGAGACACGACGTTCGGCATTGGTGAAGCTGCCGTCCTTTTCCAGCGAGGAACTGCCGGGCAGTACGACGTGCGCGAACTTGGATGTCTCGTTCAGGAAGATGTCCTGAAGCACCACACATTCCATGCGCCGCATCGCAGCCATGATGTGGTTCTGATTCGGATCGCTCTGCACCGGATCCTCACCCATGATGTACATGCCCATGAAATGCCCGGTCAGGGCGGCATCGAACATGTTGGGCAGGCGCAGGCCGGGCTCGGCATCGAGGGGCACACCCCACTCTGCCTCGAAGGACTGCCGCGTCGGGTCGTCGGTCACGAAGCGGTAGCCACTGAAGACGTGCGGCCAACTGCCGAGGCAGCTACCGCCCTGGACATTGCCCTGGCCGCGCAGCGGGTTCACGCCCACACCCTCGCGCCCGAACATACCGCAGGCAAGGGCCAGGTTGCCCATGCACATCACGCCGGTTGAGCCCTGCGAGTGCTCGGTGACACCAAGCCCGTAGTAGATGGCGCTGTTGCCGCCGGTCGCGTAGATGCGCGCGGCGCGACGAATGTCCTCCGGGTCGATGCCGGCCTCGGGGCCCGCCACCTCCGGGCTGTAGCGGTCGGAACCCACCAGAGCCATCCAGTGTTCGAACTCACTCCACTCGCAGCGCTCGCGGATGAAGGCCTCGTTGTAGAGGCGCTCCTTCACGATGACATGCCCGATGCTGTCGAGTATCAGCACGTTGGTGCCCGGACGCAGCGAGAGGTGTACCGTCGCCTCGACATGCGGCGAGCGCACGGTCTCGGTGCGACGCGGGTCGATGACGATGAGCTTCGCGCCTTGGCGCACACGGCGCTTGAGCAGCGAGCCAAAGACCGGGTGCCCTTCGGTGGGGTTTACCCCCACGACCATGATGACATTGGCCTCGAGGATGGAATCGAAGTGCTGGCTGGCCGCCCCCCAACCCACGGTGGCGGACATGCCGAACTGGGTGGGCGAATGGCAGATGCGGGCGCAGTTGTCGATGTTGTTGTTGCCGAAGACGGCGCGCGCCAGTTTCTGCACCAGGAAGATCTCTTCGTTGGTGCAGCGGGAGCTGGATACGGCACCGATGGAGCGCCGGCCGTATTTCTCCTGCACCCGACGGAAGCCGTTGGCGGCGCGCTCGATGGCCTCTTCCCAGCTTGCCTCGCGCCAGGGTTCATCGATGCTGTCGCGCACCAGAGGGGTACGCACCCGATCGGGGTGGTCGTAGTAATCGAAGGCGAAACGCCCCTTGATGCAGGCGTGACCGTGGTTGGCCTTGCCTTCCTTCCAGGGGGTCATGCGGACGATGCGTCCGCCGCGTGTCTCGGCCTTGAAGCCGCAGCCCACGCCGCAGTAGGCACAGGTGGTAACGGTGCTGGATTCAGGCTTCAGCGGTATCGGCACGGACGTATCCTCCCTCGAAAAGACTCTTCTCGATGAGTGCCTGGGTGGGGCAACTCTGTACGCAGGCACCGCAACTGACACATTCGGATGCCATGAAGGGTTCGTCCTGACCGGCCGAAACCTTGGATTCAAAGCCGCGCCCCTGGATGGAGAGCGCGAAGGTGCCCTGGATCTCCTCGCAGGCACGAACACAGCGGCTACAGACGATGCATTTCGCCGGGTCGAAGAGGAAGTAAGGGTTGGACTCGTCCACGGCGAGGTCGAAGTGGGTCTCACCCCTCGCCCCATAGCGGTGTGTCGTCAGCCCCACGCGCTCGACCGTCTGGTGGAACTCGCTCCAGCCACCCGGCAATTCATCGGTCGGGAAGTCCGAGAGGTAGAGCTCAACTACACCCCGCCGCAGGCGCTCGATGCCTTCACTTTCCGTGCGGACCACCATTCCCGCCTCGACGGGCGTGGTGCAGCTCGCCGGGAAGCCGCGGCGACCCTCGATCTCCACGAGGCACACGCGGCAGCTACCGAAGGGTTCCAGCGTGTCGGTGGCACACAACTTCGGTACGGCGCGTCCCGCCTCGGCGGCCGCAAGCATCACGGAGCTGCCCGCAGGTACAGTGATCTCCACCCCATCGATGGTGAGCGTCACCGCCTCACCGTCGCGCGGTGGCGTGCCGACGTCCACGTCTTCCTTCAATGCTCGCAACTCGGACCACATATTCGCTCGCTCCCGGTTCTGACCCGTGGTCACCTGTCGGCGGAGGAAGTCTGCCGCGGTGCAACAAACCCACCTGCAATGGATGGTGCCACTGTCGGTATCGGATTCTTTCCGCCCCGGATTGTAGGGCAGAACTCGCCTTCGGGCTGGGCAGGTAGTGTAGCCGGCTTGCGGATCCCGCGCGTGCAGGTCAGCCCGGCCGGAGGCTGGCGGCGAAGCGGCGAGACATCCCCTTCGCCGCGAGTGCGCTACGCTGGCGGCAGAGCGAGGGGCAATCGAAGCGTTCGTCATTCCCGCGCAGGCGGGAATCCAGTGTCTTTGTACCGTGGCTGACGGCTTCGACGAGGAGGTTGGATAGCCGATGAACCGATCCGCATCCGTGCATCTCGTCTGGGGCCCCGTGCTGCAATACACCTTCGCCGACTGTTCGCTGGGGGAGCTGTTGCTGGTCACGAGTCCCGAGGCGATCTGTGGGATCGCGCTCGGCGATACACGCGACCCCCTGCTCGCGTCCGTACGCCGGGATTTCCCCGGCGTCGAACTCCGGCCCACGTCCGCCGGGGATACGCCGTTTCTGGATCAGGTCCGCGCGCTCGTCGACGGCCAGGGCGATAGTCAGGGCTTGCCGCTTGCGCTCGCGGGAACCGCCTTTCAGCGCCGCGTGTGGAGCGCCTTGGCGGATACTACGCCCGGTGCAACTCTCGCCTACGGGGCTCTTGCGGCCAGCCTCGGCTGCCCCGGTGCGGCGCGTGCCGTGGCCGCCGCCTGTGCCGCCAACCGTCTGGCAGTCGCCGTGCCCTGTCATCGCGTGATCGCTGCCAACGGCGCGCTGGCGGGCTACCGCTGGGGCATCGAGCGCAAGCGTCGGCTGCTCGCACGCGAGCGCGAGCACGGCTTCACTACAGCGCCCGCGACACGGCCCTGAGCGGCGGCACGATGCCGGCCGCGACGGCTACCCGGCCGATCGGGCGTCTGGAGCGGTACATGGCCTGGCGTGCGCGTGGTGAGAACACGATCTGCCAGAGCTGGCCTTGGCGTGAGCGGAAAAAGCCGGCGCTCGCGAGCAGGTAATAACTCCACATGCGCCGGAAGCGCTCGCCATAGCGGGCGGCGAGCCTGGGCCAAGCGGCCTCGAAGCGCTGATGCCAGGCCATGACCGTGCGATCGTAATCGCGGCCAAAGTTGTGCCAGTCCTCCAGGATGAAGCGCCCCTCGCTGGCACGACCGATCTCGCTGACTGAGGGGACCTTGCCGTTGGGGAAGATGTAGCGGTCGATGAATGGGTCGGTGCGGGCCGTGGTGGCAACCGTGCCGATGGTGTGCAGCAGAAAGAGCCCTTCGGGCTTGAGCAGGCGCCTGACCGTATCGAAATACACCGGATAGTTCCGGGTGCCGACGTGCTCGAACATGCCCACCGACACGATCTTGTCGAAGCATCCATCGAGATCGCGGTAATCGCAGAGTCGGATCGTCACCGGCAGCCCCTGGCAGCGCTGCTCGGCCAGGGCCTGCTGCTCGCGGGAGACGGTGACGCCGGTGACGCGCACGCCATAGTGGCGCGCCGCGAAGGCGGCAAGCCCCCCCCAGCCACAACCGATGTCGAGCAGATGTTCACCCGGAGCCAACTCGAGCTTGGCGCAGATCATCGCGAGTTTGTCGCGCTGTGCCTGCTCGAGGTCGGCGGCGTGCTCCCAGAAGGCGCAGGAGTAGATCATGCGGGAGTCAAGCATCGCCTCGAACAAGTCGTTACCCAGGTCGTAGTGCCGTTCCCCGACCTGGAAGGCGCGCACGCGGGACTGGAGGTTGAACAGGAGCGTGCGCAGGGGGGCCAGACCGAGGCGGAGTTGCGTCCAGAGCCCGATGGGATGCGCATCGGCATCGCGTCGGAGCAGACGGCAGATGAGTTCATCCAGCCGCTCGCAGTCCCACCAGCCTGCCATCCAGGACTCTCCCAGTCCCAGTGACCAGCGCTGCAGCACCGCGTCGAAGAAGCGCGGATCGCGCACACGGAGGTCGAAGGGCCGGTCGCCATCCAACTGGACGCCCGCCTCCAGGAGCATAGCTTCGATAGTCGCCTTGCCTGCTGTCATGGTGCCTTCCTCACGTTGGGGCTATTGGTTTCGGTGGGTTCACCTCGATATGTCGTGTAGTGGTCTGGGCCTGGCTACCGGCCATCCCCAATCGTCAGCAACTCATGTCTGCGGGCTCACGCCGGGCGGCGACTGTGTGAGGCCAGGACGCGACTTGGGCTTTCGCCTGGAGTCTCCTCGTGCGTTGTCTGCCTTGACGGACGCACGCTGGAATCTCGGTCGAGCGCGCCGCGTCACGGGAAACCCTCCTTGGCACGACAGGACTTCTTCAACTATAGCCTCGAGATGCCTTCGCAAGGTGGTGGTCTGGAGCCAAACGGGAGCGAGTGAACCATGAGCATCTCTGCCGATATCTGCCCCGATCCCAGCGGGGTGGACATACCCCTTACGCGCGAGGATTTCCTGCTGCAGCTCCTGCGCGAGCTCACCGGCACCCTTCAGGAAGTCGCCGGTATCGAGGACGCCTCGGGCCTGATTGCCTTGGCCGGGCAGCGGGTGGGCGATCGCCTCGATGGGCAGTACCGGGATGCACTGGCGGTGCAGTGCCTGGATCGGCATCAGGTGGCAGCGGTAATCGTGGACCTCAAACGCAGGATTCAGGGCGATTTCTACGTGATCGAAGAGTCCGAGGAACGCATCGTCCTCGGCAATCGCCGCTGCCCTTTCGGCGAGTCGGTGCGGGACCGTCCGTCCCTCTGCATGCTGACCTCCAACGTCATCGGCACCCTGGCCGCCGAGCACCTTGGGCGGGTGCGCGTCTCCCTCATGGAAACCATCGCCCGCGGGGATGCGGGCTGCCGGGTGGTGATCTGGCTCAAGCAGACACCCACTGCACGGGCGGCCGAGGGCAGGGACTATTTCGGGTCCTGACGCGATCTGGGTGCAGCACCTTGCGGGGGCTTGAATGCTGGAGATAAGCGAGGATCTGCTCGGCCTGCTGGCGGCCATGCCCGGCGGGGGCTTGCTCCTCGATACCGACGGGGTCATCCGCTTCAGCACCAGCGATGCCGCCGCGCGCCTTGGGCACCGGCCGGCCGACCTGGAGGGCCGGGCGCTGAGCGCAATCGCCCAGGATTGTTCCCCCGGCCTCGCTGAGGCCATGACTGCCGCGCTGCGCAGCAGTGGTGAGGCGCGACTGCGTCTTCTGCCCCGCATGGATGGTGCGGGTGGGGAGTTGCTCGCACTCCGCTTGCGGGCGGTGCGACGGGGGCCCGCCGGCCGCGCCATTGCCCTGCTCGTCGTCGTGCAGACGCAAGCGGAGGCGATGCGTCGATTCCTCGAGCTCAACGAGCGTCTGGTCTCGGTGGAACGGGAGGCCGCGCGCCGTCTGCGCGCCGAGGCGCGTCTCGCCGAACAACTCGCCTGGACGCGCGTGGTGCTGAACAGCATCGGTGATGCCGTGCTGACCACCGATCGGCTCGGTCAGGTCACCTGGATGAATCCCGTGGCCGAGCAACTCACGGGCTGGACCCGTGAGATGGCCAGCGGCCTGCCGCTCGCGCGCGTGTTCCACATCCTGAACGAGGCGACGCGCCAGCCTGTGGCCGACCCGGTGCAGTGCTGCCTCGCGCAAGGCCGCATAGTCGGACTCGCCAACCACACCGTACTGATTTCACGCGACGGGCGCGAATACGGTATCGAGGATTCCGCTGCCCCAATCCGCGATGATCAAGGTGAACTTCACGGCGTCGTACTGGTGTTCCACGACGTGACCGAGCAGCGCCGCCTGGCCGGGGAACTCAACTATCGGGCGAGTCACGACGGGCTGACCGGGGCCGTCAACCGGGTTGAATTCGAGCAGCGTCTTACGCAACGCCTTGCCGAGCACCGCCTCACCGGCGGCAACGATGCCCTGCTGTTCATCGATCTCGATCAGTTCAAACTGGTCAACGACTCGGCGGGACATGCCGTCGGTGATCGTCTTCTGCGGCAGCTCGCGCAACTCATCGATGATTGTCTGCCACGCGAGGCTCCGGCCCTGTTGGCCCGGATCGGGGGAGATGAGTTCGCGGTCCTCATCGAGAACGACAACCCAGCCCTCGACCTCGCCCGGCGCACCGCTGCGCGCATCTGTGACGAGGTGGGGGGCTACCGCCTCGTGCACGCAGGGCGGCGCTTCAAGGTCGGGGCAAGCATCGGTCTGGTGCCGCTGGACCGCCGCTGGCCGAACGAGGCGGCACTGATGCATGCTGCCGATTCAGCCTGTTATGCCGCCAAGCAGGACGGTGGCAATCGGGTACGGCCCTGGTGTGACGAAGATGCATCGCTGCAGCTTTTGCGGTCGGCAGCGAAGTGGGTGCATCGGATCGAGGAGGCCATCGAGTCCGGTCGCTTCGTGCTCTTCGCCCAGCGCATCCAGCCCGCTCAGGGTCACGATGCCGGTCTGCACGCCGAGGTGCTGCTGCGCATGTTGGACACCGACGGCAGTCTGATTCTGCCGGGCGCCTTCCTGCCCGCGGCTGAGCGCTTCCATCTCGCGCCGCTCATCGATCGCTGGGTACTTCCGGCCGTGCTGACTTGGCTGGGCTTGCAGAGTGAGCGGTTGAATGCCATCACGCTGCTGTCTATGAACGTCTCCGGGCAATCCCTGGGTGATCGGATCTTTAGGGGCTTCGCGCTGGATCTGCTCGAGGCCGCATCACCGCTGCTGCGCAGTCGTCTGTGTCTCGAGATCACCGAAACAGCCGCCGTCAGCCAACCCATCGAAGCGGCCCGTTTCATCGACGACGTGCGTCGACTGGGCGTGCGGGTGGCGCTGGATGATTTCGGTGCCGGAGCCTCTGCCTTCGCCTATCTCAAACGACTGCGGGTCGATTATCTGAAGATCGACGGCCAGTATGTGCGCGGTCTGCTGAGCGATCCGCTGGATGAGGCCACGGTGCGCTGCTTCATCGATGTGGCACGGGCGATCGGTGCGCGTGCCATTGCCGAGTTCGTCGAGGACGAGCGCACCAGCCAGCGACTCACGGAGTTCGGCATCGATTTCCTGCAGGGTTACCTGTTCGCACGGCCCGTGCCGCTGGCGGACCTTGAGTCGCTCCTCGAAGAGGCAGCGAGGTCTCGGGAGCAGCAACGGGACGTCTCCGGGCCTGCCTGATCCGGACTGCGCTCTACCGGCCCCTTACGGTCGCATCGTGACCGTCGAACCGTGCCATCACGGCACGGCACCCACACTGGGGCTGTCAATGAGCCGGGAAGCCCCGTATAGTGCACCGCACTGCCTCCCGTGCATGGAGGAGGCCGTCGCTGACCTTCTGCGGTTCGAACCGCCAGTCCTCATCCCGGTCGGAGACGCTACGCGGGCGGTGCCTCGAGCACCCATCCCGCGCCCCCGAACCGGTACGCACCTCGCCACAACGGTCGCGTTCCTTCCATCAGGTTCGCGTTGTGGATCCCACCGCTCTCTGTCAGGCCTTGACCTGATCGCGCGGTCTTCTGAGGTGATACCTTGTCATTTGATTCTCTTGGCCTGGACGCACGCCTGCTCCAGGCAGTCGACGCCTGCGGTTTTTCTGCCCCCACCGACATCCAGCGCGAGGCCATCCCGCGTGTGCTTGCCGGTGCGGATCTCATGGCCTCTGCCCAGACCGGCACCGGCAAGACGGCCGCCTTCGTGCTGCCGGCCATGCATCGTCTGGTCAACGAAACCCCGGCCCCCGGTCGCGGACCGCGGGTGCTGATCCTGTCGCCAACCCGCGAACTCGCCCAGCAAATCACCGAGGCCATTCGCCGCTTCGGCAGCACGCTCCGGCTGAAGAGCGGGTCAGTGGTGGGAGGTGAGGCCTACGGCCCACAACTGCGCATGTTGGGTGCGCCGCTCGATCTGCTCGTCGCGACGCCCGGGCGCCTCATCGACCACCTCGATCGCGGGCGTGTGGACCTCTCCCGGGTCGGTCTGC
>DNIF01000168.1 GCA_003485715.1 Gammaproteobacteria bacterium | reverse complement strand
CGTTCTTGTAGGTTTCGACGCCATGACAACCCAAGCAGGTGTTGGCCTTCCACTTGCCATCCTCGGGGTTGCCCTCTGCCATCGCGGCAGGACACAAGGCAAAGAGCAGACATGCGACACGCGTCGCGGCACGCCTGGAATTCATCAGCGGATCTCCAGTCTTTTTCGTTGATTCGTACGGGATCTTCGCCCCGTACACCTCCCGCGCCGACCATGCCCCGGCCGACTTCCGAAAGCCTAGCACGAAAAGCATTTCCGGCCTGACGAGCGTCGACCCACGCTGGTCCTTGCCGCACCGCAGTACGCTTATCCCACTGCAGCCCATACGGAGCGAGTTTCTTGATGACCAACCCGCCGCCCGACGGGGCCCGACTTCAGGACCTCGACGCCCTGCGACTCGACCCACAACTTCGTGCGGGGGCCACCGGTCGGTCAGGCCGCACCGCGATGCGTCTTGGACTGCTGGGGCTTTCGGCACTCAGCCTGATCGGAGGGTGGATTTACTTCGAACGCCCCGCGTTTCTCCTGCACGAAGTCCCGGTCGTGCGTGTGACCCGAACCTTCCCCTCACAGGCGATCACGCTGTTCACGGCGACGGGCTTTGTGGTTCCTCAGGTCCGGGCCCAGGTCGCGTCGAAGGCCACGGGGCGCATCACGGCGCTGGAAGTGCGCGAAGGTGACCGGGTCGAAGCGGGTCAGGTGCTCGCACGGCTGGAGAACGCCGACCTCGAGGCCGCGCGCGCGCGCGCAGTCGCCAATGTGATGGTGAGTGAGGCACAGGTAAGTGCCGCGCGTGCGCAACTGGCCGAGGCCCGCGCGCGCCTGACCGAGTTCGAGGCCGAGGCACGGGATGCCGCACGCGTGCGCAAGCGTGCCGAGCAGGTGGCGCGCGAACGCTTCCTCGCTGAGCAGGATCGTGATGCGGCGATTGCCCGCGACGAGAAGGCCGCCGCCACCGTTACTCGTGCTCGTGCCGCCATCGATACCGCCGTTGCGCAGATTGCCATCGCCGAGGCTCAGGTCGAGGCGGCGCGTGCCGCGCTCCGTGAGGCCGAGGTGGCCGTGGAATACACGATCATCCGGGCGCCCTTTACGGGCGTGGTGCTGGAGAAGTTTGCCGACATCGGCGACGTCGTGGCCCCCTTTGCTGCGACCGCGGCCGCCAAGGGAGCAGTAGTCACGCTCGCAGATCTGCAGTCACTCGAAGTTGAAGCGGACGTGGCGGAGGCCAGCCTCGTGCGCGCCCAGGTTGGACAGCCGGCCGAAATCGTCTTCGACGCGCTGCCAGACATCCATCTGCGCGGGCGTGTACGCCAGCTCGTGCCGACGGTTGATCGGGGCACGGCCACCGTGCTGGTGAAGGTCGCGCTCGTTGACAGCGATCCTCGGGTGCTGCCGGGTATGAGTGCGAGGGTGGCGTTTCTCGCCCGCGAGCTGGAGTTCGACGAGCAATTGGCGCGGCTGACGGTGCCGCTCGAAGCGGTCGACGAGCGTGGTGGCGAGCGCGTCGTCTGGCGGGTCGGCCCGGGAGGACATCTTGAGCGGGTCGCACTCGGTGAACTCCCGATCCTGGGTGAGTGGCAAGTGGTGTCGATGCCCCTTGGCGCTGAGGTGCGGACGGATGCCGGGGCCTGGTCGGCAGCAGGTACCCGGTCGATACCGACGCGCTCTGCACTCGTGGAGGGCGACAATGTGGTGCTTGGCCCGGGGTTGGAGTTGCAACCCGGACAGCGGATCCGTGGCCGCCCGCTTGGCGGGCAAGACCATGAGTGAGGCTGCTGAACCGGAAATGCCGACGCACGCCCTGAATGCGGGCAAGCCCGCAGCGCCAATGGTTCGCCTGTCGGCAGTGAGCAAGTCCTACTGGCGTGGGGGCGAGCAACTCACGGTGCTGAACAATCTCAGCCTTGAAGTAGCGGCCGGCGATTTCATCGCACTCATGGGCCCCTCCGGCTCAGGCAAAAGCACGCTGTTGAACCTCGTGGCCGGCATCGACCGCGCGGACACCGGTCAGGTCGAGGTCGCTGGCGTGGATCTCGCCACCCTCGATGAGGGCGCGCTCGCTGATTGGCGCGCAGCGAATGTGGGTTTCATCTTCCAGTTCTACAATCTGCTACCGGTGCTCAATGCAATCGAGAACGTGGAGCTGCCGTTGTTGCTCACAGGTCTGCACGCGGACGCGCGACGGACGCGTGCGCGCCAGGTTCTCGGTCTGGTCGGTCTCGCGGATCGTCTCGATCACCGTCCCGGCGAACTCTCCGGAGGCCAGCAGCAGCGCGTTGCCATCGCGCGGGCGGTAGTGGCCGATCCTCGCCTCATCGTGGCCGACGAGCCCACGGGTGACCTCGATCGTGCCGCAGGTGCGGATGTGCTTGCGCTTCTCGGTCGGCTGAATGAGGGGTTGGGTACCACCATCCTGATGGTGACCCACGATCAGCACGCTGCTCGTGCCGCCCGACGGGTGTTGACTCTCGACAAGGGCGTCCTGGTGGATTCGGCCGGGGGCTGAAGCGTGGGACTCCTTGCCCGGCTTCTGCTGCGCAACCTGCTGCGTCATCGTTTGCGCACTCTGCTCACGGGCCTGGGTATCGTGATCGCGGTGCTGGCCTTCGGTCTGCTGCGATCACTCGTGGATGCCTTTCATGCCGGAGCCGATGCGGCCTCGGCCACGCGCTTGATCACCCGCAATGCCGTGTCGCTCACCGTGGGTTTGCCAATCACCCATCGGGATCGGATCCGCCAGATCCCGGGCGTGACCAGGGTAGGCATGGCGCGCTGGTTTGGCGGTGTGTACGTGGATGGTCGGAGATTCTTCCCCCAGTTCGCCATCGATCCAGCGAACTACCTGAGTCTGTATCCTGAGTATGAACTGTCAGCAGAGCACTACGCAGCGTTCCTGCGTGATCGCAACTGCGCAATCGTAGGTCGGCAGCTTGCTGTTCGCTTCGGTTGGTCCCTCGGTGACACCATCCCGCTCAAGGGCACGTTCTATCCGGGTGAATGGCGATTCCGGCTTTGCGGGGTCTTTCGTGGAGCGACCCCGGTTGCGGATGAAGGACAGATGTTCCTGCACTTCTCTCTGCTCAACGAGCGTTTGCGGCAGGAAGACCATCCGCGCAAGGATCAGGTGGGCGTGTATGTGGTCGGGATTGAGGATGCATCCCGTGCCGCGTCCATTGCGATGCTCATCGACTCGCAGTTTCGCAACTCCCGGGCAGAAACACTGACCGAGACCGAGCGCGCCTTCCATCTGAGCTTCCTCGAGATGGCCTCGACCATCATGCTGGTGATCGAGGGTGTTTCCTGGATTGTGCTCCTGGTCGTGCTGATCGTCATGGCGAACGCACTCGCCATGACGGTGCGGGAGAGACGGAGTGAATACGCCACGCTGAAGGCACTGGGCTTTGGCCCGCGACATCTCGTCGCATTGATAGCCGGTGAATCGCTGTTGCTGGCCACGACTGCCGGGGCCCTCGGTTGTCTGCTGCTGCTGCCCGTGGCGGCCCGGGTTGGCCTGGCTGTGCAGGATTTCCTGCCCCTGTTGACCGTGCATCCGCAGACCCTACTGCAAGGGATGCTTGCGGCGATCGGTGTAGGCTGCGTCGCGGTCATCTGGCCTATCTGGTACGTCCTGCGGGTACCCGTGACAGCCGCCCTCCGTAGTTCTGACTGAGTCATGCTGCCTGTGCGTTCGCTCCCCGCCATGCATGCCCTGCGCAATCTGCGGGCGCGCTGGGTGACCAGTCTGCTCACGGCCGGGGGTATGGCGCTGGTCGTCTTTGTCTTTACCGCCATCCGGATGGTCGGCGCGGGGATCGAGGCGACGCTGGTCGCGACGGGTGAGGCGGATAACCTCTTCATCATCAGCGATGGGGCCGAGACCGAGGTTCAGAGCACGCTCGCACGCGATCAGGCCTCGATAGTCATGGCCCGCCCGGAGGTCGCCCGCGACCAGGCCGGTCGCCCGCTGGCCTCGCGTGAGCTGGTGGTCCTCATCTCATTGCCGCAGCGCGATGGTGCTCGACCCGCCAACGTGACGTTGCGGGGAATGGAGGCACAGGGACGGACACTTCGGCCGCGCGTGCGCCTATTGGCCGGCCGCTGGTTCAATCCCGGCGCCGCAGAGGTCGTGACTGGACGCAGTATCGCCGCCCGCTTCGATGGTGCTGGCCTGGGCGAGACCCTGCGTTTTGCTGGTCGCGACTGGCGGGTCACCGGGGTGGTGGATGGCGGCGGCACGGCCTTCGATTCAGAGGTCTGGGGTGACCTCGACGCCTTCATGCAGGCATGGCGACGCGAGGCTTACTCGCTCACGCTCATGCGGCTGGCCTCGCCTGGGCCAGAGGCAGCCTTTCGGCGGATACTCGCGAGCGATCCGCGTCTTCGAATCGATGTGCAGTCGGAGGCGGAGTTCTACGCCCGGCAGTCACGCTCCGTGAGGCTCTTCTTCGATGTGCTCGGCTGGGTTCTGAGTCTGGTCTTCTCCTTGGCTGCCATCATCGGCGCGATGCTGACGATGTATGCCAGTGTCGCTGCACGTACAGCCGAGGTAGGCACTCTGCGTGCGATGGGATTTCGCCGGGACGCGATTTTCCTGAGTTTCTTGGTGGAGAGCCTGGCACTGGGCTCGATCGGTGGCGTCGTCGGGGTGCTGGCCGCGGCACTGCTCGGTTTTGTCAGTGTCTCCACGCTGAACTGGCAGACCTTCTCCGAGATCTCATTCCGCCTCACAATCACCTCGGAGATCGCGACCAGCGCCATACTTTTTGCCGTGGTCATGGGCCTGCTCGGCGGTGCACTGCCGGCGCTCCGGGCTGCCAGACTCGATATCCTTGCGGCCCTCAGGGCATCCTGAGGGTGGACTTGCAGAGACAACCGGGCACCGGGGGCGCGGTCGTGATCCGCGAAGGACGCGCTCAGGGTATCGAGGGCGAGGTATGCCTGCTATCCCCGGGCCGCAGGAACCAACAGGAGAGCTTCGAATGTCCACGCATCAGCAGATCGATATCGGTATTGGCGAGACGGAACGCGCTGCCATCGCCGCCGCGCTGTCCCGTCTGCTCGCCGACAGCTACACGCTGTACCTCAAGACGCACAACTATCACTGGAACGTCACCGGGCCGATGTTCCAGACGCTGCACGTGATGTTCCAGACCCAGTACACGGAAATGTGGCAGGCCCTCGACGAGATCGCCGAGCGCATCCGTGCCCTCGGCTTCCCGGCGCCGGGAAGCTATCGGGAGTTCACTGCCCTCAGCACCATCGCCGAGGTGGAGGGTGATCCCACGGCTGAAGAGATGATCCGTGATCTCGTAGCGGGGCAGGAGGCGGTCGTGCGCACCGCCCGGGCGGCGTTCAAGGTGGCTGAGCCTGCCAGTGACGAACCCACCTGCGACATTCTCACCCAGCGCCTGCAGATCCACGAAAAGAACGCGTGGATGCTGCGCAGTCTGCTCGGCAAGTGAGCCGCGTCAGACATGCCGGAGCGGGTGTCCTGCCGGCCCGCCCCGGCGTGTCGGGCGCACCCCCCTCAGGCCACCACGGCGATGGCGTCCATCTCCACGCGGGCACCGCGCGGCAGGCTGGCTACTCCGATGGCGGCCCTCGCCGGGAAGGGCTCACTGAAAAGGGCGGCCATGACTTCGTTCACCTGACCGAAATGCGTGAGGTCGGTCAGGTAGACGTTGAGCTTCACGATGTCGGCGAGGCTGCCACCTGCAGCGGCCAGGACAGCGGCCAGATTGGCGAAGACGCGTTCGATCTCCGACTTGATATCGCCCTCCAGCAGTTCACCGCTGGCTGGGTCGAGCGGGATCTGCCCCGATAGATAGACCGTGTCACCGACGCGAACGGCCTGGGAATAACTGCCGATGGCGGCGGGGGCGCGATCGGTCTGGATGATGGAGCGTGGCATGGTTCGACTGGACTCCGTGGCGTGTGTGGGCCTGGGACAGAGGTTACGGGATGAGCCCTCCTGCCGGAATACGCGCCCGCAGTCTACCGATGCGGTGAGCATCCGGGAGTTGCCAACTGCATGGCTGAAGAGGATGCCGCCCGACAGGGGAGGCCGGTCTAGCCGCAGGCGCGCATGACACGAGCGATATGCCGGATATTGCTCGCCGCACGCATGACATGATCCAGATGCTCGACGTCACGCACGTCGATGACGAAGGCGATGCTCACGTAGCGGTCATCACGCTCACGGATCTCCACGCTCTGGATGTTGGCCTCGGCACGCGAGAGCGCGGAGGCGATGGTGGCAAGGGCACCACGCTGATTGGTGACATCCATGCGGATCTCGGCGGAAAAATCGCCCTGTACGTCTCTCTCCCAGGCAAGGTCCACCCATTCATCCTGTTGATCGCGATGATCGGTGACGTTGCGGCACCCTGACCGATGCACGACCAGACCCCGGCCGGCGGAAAAGCGCCCGACGATGGTATCGCCCGGGATCGGGTAGCAGCACTTGGGGAATGACACCACCATGCCCTCGGTGCCGCGGATGGAGAGCGGGCGGGAAGTGTCTGGTCTGAGCGCAGGACTTGCGGTGCCGTCGCTGCTGCCACCCAGCCGCTGGTGCAGGCTGCGGGCGACGAGGGCGGCCAGGCGTTTGCCGAGGCCGATCTCCTCCAGCACCGCATCGAAGCCCGACAGACGCATATCCTCGGCCGCACGGGCGAGTTCCTCCGCAGGTACGGCATCCGAGCGGATCCCGAGCTGGCCCAGTTCGCGTTCCAGCAGCCGCTCGCCGAGCCCGCGCGCCTCATCCCGCTGCAGATTCTTGAGGAAATGCCGGATGTGGGAGCGGGCCTTGGCGGTGGCCACGAAGTTCAGCCAGGCCGGATTGGGACGCGCGCCCGGCGCGGTGATGACTTCGACCGTCTGCCCGGTACGCAGCAGGGAGCGCAGCGGGGCGAGGCGCCGGTCTATGCGTGCCGCCACGCAGGTGTTGCCGAGATCGCTGTGCACTGCATAGGCGAAATCCACCGCTGTGGCACCGGCCGGCAGCTCCAGGATGTCGCCTTTTGGCGTGAACACGTAGACATCCTGGGGGAAGAGATCGGTCTTGACGTGCTCCAGGAACTCCTCGGAGTTCCCCGCCTCGCGTTGCAGATCGAGCACGCGGTTGAGCCATTCACGAGCGCGTTTCTGCGCGTTGCTGGCGAGCGAGTCACCGCTCTTGTAGAGCCAGTGCGCGGCCACGCCCTGCTCGGCCACTTCATCCATCTGATGCGTGCGGATCTGTACCTCGATGGGTACACCGTAGGGCCCGAAGAGCAAGGTGTGCAGCGACTGATAGCCATTGCTCTTGGGAATGGCGATGTAGTCCTTGAATCTGCCAGGCATGGGCTTGAACAGGTTGTGAACCACGCCCAGCATGCGGTAGCAGCCATCCACGTTCTCGACCAGGATGCGGAAGGCGTAGACGTCATTCACGTCCTGGAAGCGCACGCCTTTCTGCCGCATCTTGAGATAGATGCTGTAGAGGTGTTTCTCGCGTCCAATCACTTGGCCGGTGAATCGTTCCTGGCGCATCCGGCGCTTGATGGCGGTGCGGATCTCGCCGACGATCTCGCGACGATGGCCGCGGATCCGGCGCACCTCAGAGCTCAGCACCCGATGGCGCATGGGGTACAGGGCAGCAAAGCCGAGGTCTTCCAGCTCCAGGCGCACGACATTCATGCCCAGGCGCTGCGCGATGGGTGCGTAGATGTCCAGGGTTTCACGGGCGATGCGTCGACGCTTGCTCGGGACGAGTGCCCCGAGGGTGCGCATGTTGTGCAGGCGATCAGCAAGCTTGACGAGGATCACCCGCAGATCGCTCGCCATCGCCAGCAGCATCTTCTGCATGTTGCGCGCCTGCGCCTCGGCGTAACTCTCGAAGTCGATGTGGGTGAGCTTGGACAACCCATCGACTATCTCTGCGACCTCGGGCCCGAAGCGTTCACCGATCTCGGCCTTGTCGGTGGGCGTATCCTCGATGACGTCATGCAGCATGGCGGCCATGAGGGTCTCATGGTCGAGATGCATGTCGACGAGGATGCCGGCAACCGCCAGCGGGTGCTCGATGTAGGGCTCGCCCGACTTGCGCTGTTGCCCGGCGTGGGCCTGTTCGGCGAACTCGAAGGCGGAGCGCAGTCGCGCGCACTGGGTCGGCGTCAGGTAAGCGGCGGCCCGCGCAAGCAGGCCGTCGATACCTGTGACAGGGGGTGGCAACGGGACGTCTGCCTCCGCGGGTGACACCGCCAGCGATGCACCGGAAGTCAATCCGTCCTCGAACACCTCGAGGTCAGTCCTCGTTGCCGGCAGCCCGAGCAGTGGCGTCAGTTCGTTCGCAGGCACTTCGCCAGGAGGGGAGGCTCCGGGGTTCATTTGGGAAGCGCCGCCGGGCATCGGTGACTGACCGCCCCCGGCCAGCCCTCAGTCGAGCTCGCGTTCAGGTGCGAGATTCGGACCCTGCATCTCGGCAGCGAACTCCAGTTCGGCGCGCTGACGCTGCTCGGCCGCAGCGCGTTCCTGTGCTGCGATGGCCTCGACGCGCTCCCGGTCGATGACGCCTTCCGCGATCTCACGCAGGGCGATTACGGTGGGCTTGTCGCCCTCGTCTTCCACGAGCGGCGTTGCACCGAGCGCTATCTGACGCGCCCGTTTGGCGGCGAGCAGGACGAGGTCGAAACGGTTGTCGACGGCCTTGAGGCAGTCCTCGACGGTCAGGCGGGCCATGCGGTCTCCTTGGAATGTGCTTCATGAACCATCCGCCCGGTGCGGGAAGCAGGGAGCGGAAAAAAGTCTCCAAGGGTACAGAGCCTAGCCGGCGCTGAGCAAGCCCGCGAGGTGGGTGGAGAGTTGGGACAACTGTCGCTGCACGGTCAGACGCTCGGCCCGGACGATGGCTACGAAGCCCTCCAGGGCGGTTTGGAAATCGTCATTCACCAGGAGGTAATCGTACTCCGCGTGGTGCTGCATCTCCGCCACGGCGTCGCGCATGCGTCGCGTGACCTCGCGATCGGAGGACCCCGGCCGCTGGGACAGGCGGCTCTGCAATTCCGTGAGCGAGGGCGGGAGGATGAACAGGGAACGCGTCGAGGGATGGCTGGCGCGGACTTGCCTCGCGCCCTGCCAGTCGATCTCGAGAATGACGTCCCGGCCGGCGGCCCAGTGCGCCTCCACCTCGGCGCGGGTGGTCCCGTAATGGTGATCGAAGACCGTCGCGTGCTCAAGGAAGGCACCTGCGGCCACCATCTGCTCGAAGCGACTGGAATCGATGAAATGATAGTGGACCCCGTCCACTTCACCCGGGCGTCGCGCCCGCGTGGTGTGGGAGATCGAGCAGCGGATATCCGGGAGTTGCGCCGTGAGCGCCGTGACGAGACTGGTTTTCCCCGTCCCCGATGCGGCAGAGACCACGAGCAGCAGTCCCCGGCGGGTCGACGTGGGAGGTTGCGGGTGCTCCAGCAGGCCTGGGTCGGCATTCATGCAGGGAGGGATTCCTTGGCTCAGGGGACGCGGCCGACAGATCTCAAGCCCCGAGGCGCGGCAGAGATGTGTGTCGCTCGGGGTGATTGTACGGGCTGCGTGGTCTATGGTCGCGGGCCCGTTCAGCCTCCACACTCTCCGCGCCCGAGGTTTGCTGCCGATGACTCCCGTTATTGTCCTGGTCCTGCTGGCCACCTTGCTGCCACTCCTTTGCGCGGCGGTCGCCAAGTTTGGCTTCGATGGCTATGACAATCGCGATCCGCGCGCCTGGCTCGCGCGCCAGACCGGTTTTCGTGCCCGTGCGCAGGCGGCGCAGGAAAACAGTTGGGAGGCGCTGACCCTCTACCTGCCAGGTGCCGCGCTCGCCATCGGTCGGGAGGCCGAGCCTGAGACCCTCGCCGGCCTCGCCGGGGTCTTTCTCGCTGCCCGGCTCCTGTATCTCATCTGCTACGTCACGGATCGCGCCACGATGCGTTCGATCATCTGGCTGGTGGGTCTGCTTGCGACCTTCGGCATGTACCTGGTCGCGCTCTGAGCAACCCCGGCGTTCGCCCCCAGCGTTCTCAGCGCGCCGTCACGTCGCTGGCCGGCTCGTGAGGGGCGCTGCCGATCGAGCATCCGTCACCGGGCGCGCACCTCACGAAGGCCGTCACCAATGGGGTATCGCCCGCCTGGCGACTGCGGTGGCCGTGCAGCGTCGGGTCGAAGACCGCCCCTTGCGGCAGCGTGTCCGCACTCAAGAAGTGCTCCCCGGGCAGGAAGCGTTGCCAGCTTCCGTCCTGCAAGCCGATCTCCATGCAGCCCGCGAGCACGAACAACCACTGTGGCTCCTGAGTGCAGTGGAAGTCGCTCGCAAAGCCGACCGGGCTCAGCCGTAGCTGCAGGCCGGTGACCGGGATGGGGGCGGAAAGACGGACCATGGGGGTGCCGCCATCGAGCGGGATTGCTGCCTCCCGAAAGCGCGCACGACCGTCGCTGCCGGTCTCGAGGACGCTGGTGGTGAGGAAGTTCATCGAGTGCTGCCGGTGCCGAGCTCAGCGAGAACTGCCATCGGCAGGTTTGTCGATGTGCGCACTGAACAGCACTCGCCCTGCAAGCAGATGGCCGATGGGTTTCAGAACGCGCAACAGCAATCGATCCGCCTTCGCGAGCGCATCCGAGCGTTCCGGAATGACCCGAGTGATCAGAAAGTTGAAGTGTTGCATCAGTGGGCGGCCCTGAAGCGGCTGCATTACCTCTGCGAGATCGACCTCGCTGAGCTTGCGCTCGTCTTCGGTGATGTAGGGCTTCCCGGGGCCATAGATGAGTCGCTGCATCCTGGGGTAGAGGAATTTCTCGACGAAGTCCGATCGCCTGATGCGCTCGGTGATGGAGTGCGAGTAGATCTCGTTGACCACCAGAGTCGCACCGGGCCTGGCCACCCGGACGATCTCGCGCATCGTCCCCGGGATATCCACGTGATGGAGTATGTCGCGGCAGAGGATGCAGTCGAAGCTGTCGCTGTCGTAAGCCATCTTCTCTGCCGGCATCTCCTGGAAGTCGACCGTGAGGCCCTCACGAACGGCCAGTGCCCGCGCGATCTGGAGGGAATCGGGGCTGAGGTCGAATGCGCTCACCCTGGCACCGAGCTTGGCGAGTCGCAACGCGTCATCGCCGAAGCCGCAACCGACGACCAACACGCGCTTGTCCCGCAGATCGCAACCCACCAGGCACTGATACATGGCCCAGTACGCGTTCCACCACCGCTTGCCGGGGTTGTGGAGCACGTCCCAGGAGAAGGGCGTGGCCAGAATCGACTGATGCAGCCTGGCGTGCTCGCGGTGGTAATCGAGTTCCCGCTGCTGCCGATCCGTGAGTTCCGTGTTCACGATGCCTCCTCGGGCATGGTTCTTTGCGAGGCCGAGCGCAGGATGCCTTTGCCAGGCGCGGGTCCTGGGTGGCAGACCCCTGATGATTTTCGGCCAGTGCAAGCCGACGTGTCGGAGCGCCATGCCTGCGATAACGAAGCGTAGCGGCCGTTGCTGCTACTTCTGGCGCGCGGAAGTGTGATCGATGGGTGCCAGATGGTCGAGGCAGGGGCGAGGAAGTGGCAAGCCAGTGGTGAGGAGATTGGGCAACGCATCGCTGGCTCCCCCGGTGTTCGACCATGCCCAAGGGGTTTCTCACGCCACTCGTTTGAGCCGGGTGGTGGCAGTCGCAACGGGCCGCACGAGCCCGCTGCCGATCGTCTTTGCAGCGCCTTGGATTTTGCGTCAGGCTAGGTTTGGAGTGAGGGCGGCTGGTCGGGCGAGGACAGCGCTCCGGGAGGCCTCGCCATCCGCGCAACCGCAGCCTGCGCGCGACAGAGCCCGGCGCAGAACGCAAAGGCCGCGCGGCATGGAGGTGTGTCCCCGGTGAAGATCCACGAGTACCAGGGTAAGCAGCTCCTTGCGGCCTGCGGTGTGCCCGTTCCCCGCGGTGTGGCCTGCCGATCGGTCGCGGAGGCGATCGATGCCGCCCGTCAACTGGGTGGATCGGCGTGGGTCGTCAAGGCCCAGATCCATGCCGGCGGACGTGGCAAGGGCGGCGGCGTGCGCATCGCCCGCTCTATCGAGGAACTGAGCGCACACGCCGGGCACCTGCTCGGCATGCAGCTCGTCACGCCGCAGACCGGCCCCGCCGGCCAGACGGTGCGGCGTCTGCTCATCGAGGAACTGGCGGATCTGCGCCAGGAGCTTTACGTCGGTCTGCTGGTGGAACGTGCGACGCGCTGTGTCTGCCTGATGGCTGCCGGTGAAGGGGGCATGGATATCGAGGAACTCGGTGCGCGGGCCCCGGACAGGATCCATCGGCTGCACGTGGACCCTGGCCTCGGCGTCACCGATCAGCAAGCCGAATCCATCGCCCGTGCCATGGGTCTGCCCGCCGTCAGCCTGCCGCAGGCACGTACGCTCTTTCAGGGTCTCTACCGCGCGTTCTGGGACCTCGACGCCACCCTGCTCGAAGTCAACCCGCTCGTGCTTACGGGCGAGGGCAGACTGGTCGCGCTGGACGTCAAGATGAGCTTCGATTCCAACGCGCTGTTCCGGCATCCGGATCTGCTCGCGCTGCGCGACCCGGACGAGGAACATCCGGCCGAGCGCCGTGCCAGTGAGCATGGCCTGAGCTACATCCCGCTCGACGGCAACATCGGCTGTCTGGTCAACGGGGCCGGGCTTGCCATGGCGACCATGGACGCCATCAAGCTCTTCGGCGGCACGCCGGCGAACTTCCTCGATGTGGGTGGCGGTGCCACCACCGAGAAGGTCACCGAGGCCTTCCGGGTGATGCTCGACAACCCGAGCCTGCGGGCGATCCTCGTCAACATCTTCGGCGGCATCATGCGCTGTGACGTGATCGCCGAGGGGCTGGTGACCGCCAGTCGTGCGGTCGCGCTGGAGATTCCGCTGGTGGTGCGGATGAAGGGCACGAATGAGGCCCTCGGCCGGGAGATCCTGCAGGCATCCGGCCTGCCGTTCATTGCCGCCGATACGCTCGCCGAGGCGGCGGAGAAGGTCGTCCGGGTGGCGGCTGCAAGCTGACCATCGTTATACCTCAGCCGGGAGTCGGCCAAGCATGGGCATTCTCGTCGATCGTCACACGCGGGTGATGACTCAGGGCATCACGGGCAAGACCGCGCAGTTCCATACCCGTGCCTGTCGCGACTACGCCTTCGGCAAGGATGCCTTCGTCGCCGGAGTGAATCCCCGACGAGCAGGCGAAGCCTTCGACGGGATCCCGATCTACGCGACGGTCGCCGAGGCGAAGACCCAGACCGGTGCCAACGCGAGCGTGATCTATGTGCCTCCTGCCGCGGCGGCCGCCGCGATTCTCGAGGCCGTGGAAGCGGAACTGGACCTCGTGATCTGCATCACCGATGGCATCCCCGTGCGCGACATGATCGAGGTGCGGGCAGAGATGAGCCGGCGGCAGAGCCGCACGCTGGTCGTGGGACCGAACTGCCCCGGTGTCATCACGCCGGATGAGATCAAGATCGGCATCATGCCCGGGCATATCCACCGTCGGGGTCATGTCGGGGTGGTATCGCGCTCCGGCACCTTGACCTACGAAGCCGTCGCGCAACTCACCGAACTCGGCATCGGACAATCCAGCGCAGTCGGCATCGGCGGCGATCCCGTGGGCGGCCTGAGCCACAGCGACGTACTCCGACTGTTCAACGACGATCCCCTGACCGAGGCCGTGGTGATGATCGGGGAGATCGGCGGCCGCGACGAGGAACTCGCCGCCGAGTGGGCGCGGGAGCACATGCAGAAGCCCATCGTCGGTTTCATCGCCGGCGTGACGGCACCGCCCGGTCGACGCATGGGTCACGCCGGTGCCATCGTCTCGGGCGGCCAGGGCACAGCCGAGGCGAAGCTCGCGGTGCTGGAGGCCTGCGGTATCCGCACGACCCGCAATCCGTCGGCGATCGGGGCGCTGCTCAGGCAAGTGCTGTGAGCGGGTGCTTTTGGGTCGCGGACGCTGGCTTCGCGTTGGCCCTGCAAGGGCTGCGCGAGCGTCGTGGTCATGAGTGCAGCCGCGTCAGCTCGTCGCACCAGATCAGCAGCGCGGCCACGATGGCCAGTGCTTGTGCCGGTGTAAGCAACTCGGGCGCCTCGTCGTCGTAGCGGTACTCGACGGCGTAGGGTGTGAGCAGGCGCAGAGTCGAGGTCCGAAGCCTCGGTCGCATCGCTGCGGGCGTAGGAACCGATCACGATCACCGTGGCCGGGCGCGTTGCGGCTGCGGCCACACGTTCGACGGCCTGGGCAAGCTGTACGGGATCAAGCATGCGATGGGCTCCTGTGGGGATCTGCAAGGATCTGCCGGGATGAGGTGCGGGTACGCGGCCGAGTCACTCGACGTTCTGCACCTGCTCGCGCATCTGCTCGATGAGCACCTTGAGTTCCACCGCGATGGCAGTGCTCTCCAGTGCCTGTGACTTCGAGCCCAGAGTGTTGCTCTCGCGGTTGAGTTCCTGCATCAGGAAATCGAGCTTGCGGCCGATCGGCTCGGGCTCGTCGAGCAGACGGCGCACCTCGGTGAGATGCGTGTCGAGGCGATCGACCTCCTCGGCCACGTCGGCGCGTTGGGCGAGCAGGGCGACTTCCTGCTCGATCCGGCCCGGGTCCACGTTCACACCGAGGTCGGCGATGCGCGCGAGGAGACGCTCCCGCTGATGCTGGACGAGCTTCGGCAGTTTCTCGCGCAGCAGGGCCACCTGATGTGCCATGTCCGTCAGCCGTGCCTGCATGAACTCTGCGATGCGAGCGCCCTCACGCTGCCGACCGGCGAGGAAATCCGCCAGCGTCTCCTCGACGAGCTCAAGCACATCCGGCAACAGTGATTCCGGATCTGGCGAGGTGCTCTCCACCACACCGGGCCAGCGCAGGAGCTCGATGACGCCGGGTGCCTGTGCCTGACCACAAGCGATCTGCACCTCCCCACAGGCCTCGACCACGGCGGCAAGGTTCATGAGGTTCAGACGCAAGGCCCCAGCCCCGGCAACGGTGGCTGCGATCTCCAGTCTGAAATCTACCTTGCCGCGGCGGACCTGCCGGCTGATGCGCTCGCGCAGCTCGGCCTCGTGTGCGCGCAGCTCCTCGGGCAGACGCAGACCGAGTTCGAGGTAGCGGTGATTGACTGCCCGCAGTTCGCAGCTTAGGCGGGCCGAGGGCAGATCGCGGGAACGACTCGCAAAGGCGGTCATCGAGGCGGGCATGGGTGGCAGATCCATCTGGGGTGGCGCGGCAGACCGCAGGAGTCGCGCATGGTAGCGCCAGCCAGTCACGATGCGCGTTGCCGCGCGGGTCACCCGGGAGCCCGGGCGCAGCAGTGCGTTGCCGTGACGCGCTACGGGGGCATCGCCACCCCGCCTATACTCGGCACCCCTTCATCCCCCGGAGCCATCATGACCCGACCGAGCGGCCGTCCTGCAGATGCCACGCGCACCGTGTGTTTCACCCGTCACTACACCCGACATGCCGAGGGGTCGGTGCTGGTGGAGTTCGGCGACACACGGGTGCTGTGCACGGCGTCGGTGGAGGAGAAGGCCCCCGGCTGGTTGCGTGGCAAGGGCTCAGGCTGGGTCACGGCCGAATACGGCATGCTGCCGCGTGCGACCGGTACCCGCAATCGGCGCGAGGCGGCGGGGGGTGGGCAGTCCGGTCGCACACTCGAGATCCAGCGTCTCATCGGCCGATCCCTGCGGGCCGTGGTGGACCTCGAGGCCTTGGGTGAGCGCACCGTGATTCTCGATTGCGACGTGCTCCAGGCCGATGGCGGTACGCGCACGGCCGCCATCAGTGGCGCCTACCTCGCTTTGGTGGATGCTGTCGCGAAGCTGCGTGCCCGGCGTCTGTGCCCGCGTGATCCCATCCACGGCATGGTGGCCGCGGTTTCGGTCGGGATCTGCAACGGCACGCCGGTGCTCGACCTCGACTACGCCGAGGATTCCAGTGCCGAGACCGATCTGAATGTGGTCATGAACGACGCTGGCGGCTTCATCGAACTGCAAGGTACCGCTGAAGGTCACGCGTTCCGGCAGACGGAGCTCGAGGCCATGCTGAGTCTCGCTCGCGTCGGGATTGCCCACATCATCGAATGTCAGCGCAGCGCCTTGGCTGCGTGAGGCGTGAGTGCTCGTGCAGCCGTGAGTTCACCGGAGCGGAGGTCGGATATGCAACGGATTGTCGTCGCCACGGGGAATGCAGGGAAGCTGGCCGAGTTTCGAGCCCTGTTTGCCACGGAGCCGGTCGATCTCGTGAGCCAGCGCGACGTCGCTGTGCCTGATGCTGATGAAACGGGTGCATCCTTCCTCGAGAATGCGCTCATCAAGGCGCGCCACGCTGCACGTGCAACGGGCCTGCCGGCACTGGCCGATGACTCCGGCCTTTGCGTGGATGCGCTGGACGGTGCGCCTGGTGTCTATTCGGCGCGCTACGCCGGTGAGGGTGCGAGTGACGCGGCCCATCGCGCGCTGTTGCTCGCCGAGCTCGCGGGCGTTCCGGATGCGCTGCGCACGGCACGCTTCGTCTGCGTGCTCGTCTTTCTCCGGCATCCGGAGGACCCGCGTCCGATCGTCGCCGAGGCGGAGTGGGCGGGGAGTATTGCCCGCGCCGAGCGCGGTGCGGGCGGCTTCGGCTACGACTCACTCTTCGAAGTGCATGGAACAGGACTTACCGCAGCCGAGCTTGCCCCGGCGGAGAAACAGCGGCTCAGTCATCGGGGGCAGGCCTTGCGCAGCCTGCTAGAACGGCTTGCGGCGGCCGATTGAGCGCAGCGTGAGGGTTGCCATGTGCGTTTCGGCTGCTCCGTGCGGCCGGTTTGCCAACGCCCCATGTTGAACTTCACCGCTCCGCTGCCGCTCACCCTGTACGTGCACCTGCCGTGGTGCGTGCGCAAGTGTCCGTACTGCGATTTCAACTCGCACCAGGCTCCGGAGGTCCTGCCCGAGCGCGCCTATGTCGATAGCCTGCTGGCCGATCTCGAACGGCAATTGCCGAAGGTGTGGGGTCGCCGGCTGACGAGTGTGTTCATCGGCGGCGGTACGCCGAGTCTGTTCGCTCCCGAGTCCATCGACCGCCTGCTTTGCGGGCTGCGGAGCCTCCTTGCCCTGCCACCGGATCTCGAGGTGACCCTTGAGGCGAACCCGGGTACCGCCGATGCGGCGCACTTCGCGGGTTACGCAGCGGCCGGGGTGAACCGACTATCCATCGGCGTGCAGAGCCTGCGGGATGATCGTCTGGCAGCGCTCGGACGCATCCACGGCCGCGCGCAGGCGCTCGCGGCCGTGGCGATGGCAAGGGCCGCGGGCTTTGGCTCGATCAACATCGACCTCATGTACGGCCTGCCTGGCGACGGCGTGGCGGAGGCCATGTTCGATCTGCGGGAGGCCATCGCGCTCGCACCCGATCACCTGTCGTGGTACCACCTGACGCTGGAGCAGGGCACACCCTTCCACCATCGCCCGCCGCCAGCACTGCCGGACGACGACACCGTGGCCGCGGCGCAGGTCGAGGGCGAGGCCCTGCTCGCGGCGCACGGCTATCAGGGCTATGAAGTTTCGGCCTGGGCACGCCGTGGCCAGCAGTGCGCCCACAACCTCAATTACTGGACCTTCGGCGACTATCTCGGCATCGGCGCGGGCGCCCACGCCAAGCTGACCGACGTGACCACCGGGTGCGTCTGGCGCGAGGAGCGGGCGCGACATCCGGAGGCCTATCGGCGGCAGGTGGCCGCGGGTGGACCGGAGCCGCAACCGGTAACGCGCGAGGCGCTGCCCTTCGAGTTCATGCTGAACGCGCTGCGCCTCACCGAAGGCTTCCCGGCCTGGCTCTTTCCCGAGCGTACCGGGCTGCCATTGTCCGTCGCCCGCGCCGGGCTGGCACGGGCCGAGACCCTCGGCCTCATCGAGTGGTCGGCCACCCAGGTGCGCCCGACGACGCAGGGGCGGCGCTACCTGAACGATCTGATGGGCTTGTTCCTGCCCGACGCGACCTGAGGGACGGGCCCGGGCAGGTTGGGTGGCACGGGGCCTGAAAAAGAAGGGCCGGGCGCGAGGCCCGGCCCAAGGGTCCATGGACCAGGAGGAATCGAGCACCGACGGGTCGGCCTCAGCCGTTTCCAAGCATGTGTCGTGCCAGTAATCGCCCTGGCTGTTCAGCCGCCGGATGCGGGCGACGGCGAGCCGGATTGGGCCGATCCCGTCGCACCATTCTGGTGCGCGCGTGGTGCCCGGCGGCGCATCCGCCAAGTCTCGAGAGCGCCCAGACACAGGGCTGCCCCGATGAGTGCCAGCACGACATTCCCGCCCGTTTCGAGGAACACCATGGATTGAACGACCCAGTTTTCCACCCGCCGCTCGTTGACCTGCTGGGCCAATTGGCCCAGCAGCAGTTCGAGCTTGGCCGCGAGCAGGATGGCGCCCATCAGCGCAGCCAGAATCTGCGAGGCGACAA
This sequence comes from Gammaproteobacteria bacterium, assembly GCA_003485715.1. Classification (GTDB taxonomy): domain Bacteria; phylum Pseudomonadota; class Gammaproteobacteria; order UBA7966; family UBA7966; genus UBA7966. The sequence goes on along the minus strand of DNIF01000168.1, from coordinate 8,348 downwards.
GACCGCCCGCCATGAGCGCGAGCCGCTGGCGCCAGCCGTCCACCCGCGCGGCGGCGAGCACGCTAAGCCAGATGACGGTGGGCAGGAGCAGGTGCGCGGTGGTCGCCCCTGCCCGCACCGAGACCCCGGGGTGCAACCCGCTGTTCGGGCTCGCGACCACGACCTGCTCGGTTGTGGCCTGCACCACCACGTTCAGGGCCTGTTCGTGCACGGCAAAGCTCATGTGCCAGTGGAAGCCCGGGACGAGGAGGTCACCGAGCAAGGCCATCGGTAGCAGCAGGGGGCGGGTGAGCGCCTCGCCGGCGGCAATCCCGGCCACCGACAACAGCAGCCAGACGAGGACAGCGCGCAGGATCCCGGCGGTGTCAGGCACGTTCGTGTGACCCCTGCCCCACGACCCAGGCCGTCCACAGGTGGAAGTAGAGCCCACCGAGCAGCACCAGCGCGCCCGGGATGAGCAGCGTGTGCAGGGGGATGAACCACTGCCCCTGATAGGCGACCACGAAGTACAGCCCGACGATGCGCGCCAGATTGAGCAGGTACATCAGCAGCCAGCCACCGACGACCCCCGCAAGCTTCAGGCGCCAGGGGGCGGGGAAGGCGAGTACGGCGGCCGTCAGCAGCAGCAGCAGCCCGATGCCGTCACAGCCCCGCACCACGTCCAGGATGGCCCGGCGCGATTGCAGGCGGTTGTCCGCCCAGGTGGCCTGCTCGGACGCGGAGATGAGATTCACCAGCAGGCCGGAGGGTGCCACCAGGGTGGGCTCATAGACCTCGTTGACCAGCAGTCGATCCGGCACGGCGAAGTACGCGCCGTAGAAGGCCCCGTAGAAGAGGGCAAAGAGCAGCAGAAACATGGCCGGGTGGCGGCCGGGGGCGGTCAGGGTCTGGGTCATGGGCTGGTCGCGGGCGGGCGTGAGGTCGGGGCCTTGGGTGTGGCCCGCCCGGCGGTCGACCGGGGGGATGGAGGCCGGCGGGTCGGGCAGGGGCGGACGGCGCAAGGCTAGCAGAAGCACCGCGCCTGGCTGCGGCTCGCGTGCCTCCTGGTCCGCAATCTGCGGGTCCACGCGAGACTCAGCCCGCCTCCGCGGCCAGGATCCGCGCCGGCGGGGTGTGGACCACGTCACGGGTGCCGGCGAGGCCGATGGCCAGCACGCCGGCCACGCCGAGCAATGGCCCCAGCAGGAATAGCCCCGGTCCCGGGAGATAGGTGAGGCCGAAGACCTCGCTCGCGAGCACGACACCGATGACTGCCGCCGCACAGGCGGCGATGAGGCCGGATAGAAGCCCGAGGGTGGCGAACTCGGCCGCGAGGCTCGCCGTCAGGCGTGCGCGTGAGGCCCCGAGTGCGAGCAGCAGGGCCGCCTCGCGTCGGCGCTCATCGTGACTGCCGGCCAGGGCCGCGAACAGGACCAGGGCGGCGGCGACGAGACTCAGCGCGAACACGCCGGACAGGCCCTGCGCGGCGCGATCGATGAGGCCCTGGAGCACGGCGAGCTGCGCCCGGATGTCGATCACGGTGACGCTCGGGTGCGCCTCGACCAGACGCCGCAGCAGGCCCTGCCCATCGCCCGGCGGCAGATGGAAGCTGGTGACGAAGGTGTGGGGCAGGCCTTCAATCAGGCCGGGCGGCGCTACCACGAAGAAGTTCACGTTGAAGGAGTCCCACTGGACTTCACGCAGGCTGGTGACGGTCGCCTCCACGGGCGCGCCGGCAACGCTGAAACGGAGGCGATCTCCGAGGCCGTAGCCGATGGCCTCGGCCACGTCGCGCGCAACCGAGAACTGCTCCGGTTGCGCCCCGGTGGGGGGCCAGAACTGCCCGGCCACGACACGGTTGTCGCGCTGCAGATGTGTGGCGATGGAGAGATTGAACTCCCGCTCGGCCAGACGCCGGCCACGCCCCGTGGGTAACTGCTCCGCCACCAGCGGGCGGCCATCGATTTCGGTGAGGCGGCCGCGGATCATCGGATGGAGCTCGACCTCGGCCACTCCCGCTGTCAGCAACTGCTCGCGTACGGCCGCTGCCTCCTCCGGCAGGATGTTGATGAGGAAATGGTTCGGTGTGCCGGCCGCGAGTCGTTGCCCCCAACCGGCCATGAGTTCGCCCTGCACGAGGGTGAGCACCAGCAGGAGGCAGAGCCCGCTGGCCACGGCCACCATCTGCAGGACGGCCTGACCGCGGCGGCGGGCGAGACTCGCCAGGCCTTGCCGCAGCGGCCCGGCAGCCGCTACGCGCAGACGCCCGGCCAGATGCACGAAGGTGAAACCGACCACCGCCTGCGCCAGGACCAGACCGGTGAGGCCCGCGAGCAGCCAGCCCGAGATCTCCCGCGCAGCCGGCTCCCAGGGCAGCAGGACCAGGGCGAGGCCGAGGGCAGCCAGTGGGAGATGAACGGAGAGACCAGCGTGCGTGCGCCCCGGTCGCAGCACCCGGATCGGTGGCTCGCGGGCCAGCGCCAGCAGCGGTGGGCCGGCGAAGGCGAGCAGTGTAAGCAAGGCCACGGCAAAGCCGCGGGCAGCGCCGCTCGTGAGCGGCAGGGGTGCGCCCCCCAAAGCCGCACCGGCGAGTGACCACGCGATGATCTGCTCCACCGCGCTGCCCAGTAGCACGCCGAGCGTCGCCGCAAATGCGCCGAGCCACGCCGCCTCGAGGCCGACCAGGGTGGCGGTGGTGCGCAGATCTGCACCCCAGGCACGCAGCAAGGCGATGTGAAGGCGCTGCCGTCGGGCGAGTCGCTCGGCCGCCAGGGCCACGGCCACGCCGCTCACCAGCACCACGGTGAGGCTTGCCAGGGTCAGGAAGCGCCGCGCCCGCTCCACCGTCTCGCGCACCCCGCCCTGCTCGTCCTCGATGTCGATGAAACGCTCATGCGGGGTCAGGTCGGTCGTGGTCGCGGCCCCCCAGGCGGCCACCGCCTGCGGCCGGCCCGCCACCAGCAGACGGTACTGGACGCGTGAGCCAGGAGCGATGAGACCGGTCGCCGCGAGGTCATCCCAGGCGATGAGCGCGCGCGGGGCGAGACCGAGGAAGTCACTGCCGCGATCCGGCTCCTGCACGATGAGGCCGGCCAGCAGGAAATCCTGGCGCCCGATCCGCACCCGCTCGCCCGGAGCAACCCCGAGACGTTCCACGAGCGCCGGGTCCAGCCACACCTCTCCCGGGCGCGGTGCGCGGTTCAGCGCATCGCTGCCCGTGGCGGCAGCATCCGACGAGGCTGCGCTTGCGGCAGCCGGCGGCGATCGGGGTTGGAGCTGCACCTGTCCGCGCAGGGGCCAGGTGGACGCTACGGCCTTGAGATCGGTGAGCACGAAGCGCCCGTCATGCGCGAGCATGGTGCGCATCTGCGCGGTCAGGGCCGTGGCGAGCCCGTGCCCTTGTGCCGTGTCGATGTGCACCTGCCGAATGGGCTCGGTGGCGCGCAGCGCGAGGTCGGCACCGACCAGCGTCCGGGCCTGGCTTTCGATGACTCCGGTCACCCGGCGTGCGAGGCGCTCGACGCCGGTCGTACTTGCGGTGGCGAGCACCAGAGCGACCAGCAGCAGGCGGTACTCACCGGCGCGGATCTGCCACCACAGGCGGCGCCAGGCCAGGTTCCAGAGGGCCGTCCAGCTCACACGCCTGACTCCGTGATTGGGTTCGGACCTGCTGTGGGGGCTGGGGCAGCGGCGGAGTCGCTGTCCGCATCCTCGCTCAGCCGCCCGTCCTGCATGCGCAGACGCCGGGCGCAGCGCGCGGCGAGTGCCTCGTCGTGGGTGACGAGCACCAGGGTGGTGGCGTGCTCTCGGTTCAGGCGAAACATCAGCTCGGCCACCTGAGTGGCCGTGCGGCGGTCGAGATTGCCGGTGGGCTCGTCGGCGAAGAGCAGGCCCGGGCGGCCGGCATGGGCGCGGGCGAGGGCAACGCGACCCTGTTCACCACCCGAGAGCTGGGCGGGGTAGTGGCCAGCCCGCGTCGCCAGTCCCACCTCTGCCAGTGCTGCGTGTGCCAGACCGAGTGCTGCGCGACCGTGGCCCGCAAGCTCCAGCGGCAGCATCACGTTCTCGAGTGCCGTGAGGGCCGGCAGCAGGTGGAAGGCCTGGAACATGAAGCCGACCCGCCCGGCGCGCAATCGCGCCCGTCCATCCTCGTCGAGCCCCGTGAGCTCCTGACCGTCGATGAAGATGCGTCCGGCATCCGGCAGGTCGAGGCCGGCCAGCAGGGCGAGCAAAGTGGACTTGCCGGAACCCGAGGCCCCGACGATGGCCACCGACTCGCCGCGTGCCACACACAGGCTCACATCCGCGAGCAGCGTGAGCGGCCCCGAGGGCAGCGCGACCTGCCGGGTCAGGCCCTCGGCGCGTATCATCGCGGCCTGATCGGTGGCTTCACTTGCAGGTGGATTTCTCATGATGCGCATGGGCCTGATGGTGCTGTGGATGGTGGGCGCCGGCGCGTTGGCGGGGCCAGCGCTGGCCGACGGATCGACCACCCTGGTGATTGGGGATTCACTCAGCGCAGCCTACGGCATGCCGCAGGAGGATGGCTGGGTGGCGCGTCTCGCGGAGCGGATGGCGGGCGGGGACGACGGTGCTCGCGTCGTCAACGCGAGCATCTCCGGAGATACCACGGTCGGGGGAGTCTCCCGTCTGCCCGCTCTGCTGGCGACACACACGCCCGCGGCGGTGGTCATCTTCCTGGGCGGCAATGACGGCCTGCGCGGCATCGCGCCCGCGGTGACCCAGAAGAACCTCGAGGCGATGATCGAAGCCGTGCGCAAGGCCGGGGCCGCCGCTGCCCTCATCCCGGTGCGGCTGCCGCCCAACTACGGCGAGGCCTACATCAACGCCTTCGAAGGCATGCAACGGCAGATCTGCGCCACCACGGGGGTGCCCTGTCTGGATTTCCCGTGGCAGACGGTGGCGGTCGAGCCGCGCTATCTGCAGGAGGATGGTCTGCATCCGAATGCCGCCGCCCAGGGGGTCATCCTCGAGGCGCTCTGGCCCGGTCTCTGCCGGTGGCGTGCCTGGTCCGCCTGTGCGGCCGAGCCGATGCCGACTGCGGATGCGCCGGCTGAGGCGGCACCGGCTGCCGGTGCAGCACCGTGAGGCGTCAGGCTCTGGTCGGCCGCGGCGTGGTCATGGGCTTGCGGCCGTGGTGTGTCTGGGCTGTCGGGGCCGACGCATGAGGTATTGCAGCCAGTGTGCCGGGCTCATCGAGCAGCGCGTGCCGCCGGGTGATGAGCGTCTGCGCTATGTCTGCACCGTCTGCTCGATCGTGCACTACGAGAATCCGAAGATCGTCGCAGGCTGCATCCCCGTCTGGAATGATCAGGTCCTTCTGTGCCGGCGCGCCATCACGCCTCGCCGCGGATTGTGGACACTCCCTGCGGGTTTCATGGAAAACGACGAGACCGCCATCGAGGCGGCCATGCGCGAGACCCACGAGGAGGCCAACGCGCGTGTGGAGATCCTCGGTCTGCATACCCTCATCAACCTGCCCGCCGTGAACCAGGTCTACCTGATGTTTCGCGCCCGGCTGCTGGACCTCGATTTCTCTCCGGGCGCTGAGTCGCTGGAAGTGGCGCTGTTCCGCGAGGATGCAATCCCTTGGGAAACACTCGCTTTCGGGACCGTGCGGCAGACGCTGAGTCTTTTCTTCGAGGACTGCCGGGAGGGTGTCGAGCGCTTTCACATGGGTGACATCCTCGATCGCAGCTCTCCGCCACGCATGTTCCGGCGCCCGGAGTAGCCGTTCGTAGCGGGTCGGCCGGGCGCGACGGCCATCTGCTGCGCCGCGCCCACTTGCCATAGAATCCAGCGCCCATGCTGGGACCCGGCCGCACAGCATGGCCGGCCTGCCCCGATACCGTCGTCCCCTGACACCTCCCCAAAGAGATCCGCTCATGTCGTTACCCCCCCACGGTGCCACCACGCTCCGGCCCCTGCTTGTCGACGCCGCCCGCCATGGAGATCTGCTGGCCGAGGCACGCTCGCTGCGTCCGATCCTGATCTCCTCGGCCAGCGCGGCCAACGCCGTGATGCTGGCGGCCGGATATTTCACGCCGCTGACTGGATACATGAGCCGGGCTGATGCCTTGCGCGTCGCGCGCGAGATGCGGACCGAGGGCGATGTCTTCTGGCCGGTGCCGGTGCTGAATCTGCTACCCGCTGCCGACGGGATCGCGCCCGGTGAACGCATCGCGCTCACCGATCCGAACCTGCCGGGTGAGCCAATTCTTGCGGTGCAGACCGTCGAGCGGGTCGAGGTACTCACGGACGAAGACCTGCGCCTCATCATGGAGCGGGTGTTCCGCACCACCGATCTGGATCACCCGGGTGTGGCCACGCTGCTCGCTCAGGGTCGCACGCTGATCTCGGGTCCGATCGAAGTGCTCAACTTCAGCTACTTCGAGTCGGAATTCCCCGACACCTTCCGCACCGCCATGCAGTTGCGCGAGGCCATTGCCGAGCGTGGCTGGCGGCGCACAGTGGCCTTCCAGACGCGCAATCCCATGCACCGGGCGCACGAAGAGCTGTGCAAGATGGCGCTCGAGCGCCTCGATGCGGACGGCCTGCTCATTCACATGCTGCTCGGTCGGCTGAAGCCGGGTGATGTCCCGGCCCCGGTACGCGATGCGGCCATCCGGCGCATGGTGGAACTCTACTTCCCGCCGGATCGGGTGGTCGTGAGCGGCTATGGCTTCGACATGCTCTATGCAGGGCCACGCGAGGCGGTGCTGCATGCGATCTTCCGCCAGAACGCCGGTTGCACGCATTTCATCGTCGGTCGTGACCACGCGGGGGTGGGCAGCTACTACGGCCCCTTCGATGCGCAGACCATCTTCGATGAGGAGGTGCCGCCGCATGCACTCGCCATCGAGATCTTCCGTGCCGATCACACGGCGTGGTCGAAGCGGCTGGGCCGTGTCGTGATGATGCGTGACGCGCCCGATCACTCGAATGAGGACTTCGTGCTGCTGTCCGGCACCAAGGTGCGCGAGATGCTCGCCCGTGGCGAGCCGCTACCGATCGAGTTTGCGCGCCCCGAGGTCGCCGAGATCCTGATGCGTCACTACCAGGCGGCTGGTTGAGGGGGCTGGGAGTCGCCACGAGCGGCTCGTGCCACGTTGGGCCGCCTGCGTGAGGATGACGGTTCATCGTCATTCCCACGCAGGCGGGAATCCTGCGTCATCACGCCGTCGCGGGCTACTGCCGCTTCATCGAGTCGAAGAATTCAGCGTTGTTCTTCGTGACCTTGAGGCGCTCGAGCAGGAATTCGCTCGCGGCCAGTTCATCCATCGGATGCAGGAGCTTGCGCAGGATCCACATCTTCTGCAGTTCGTCGTTCGGCATGAGGAGGTCCTCGCGCCGGGTGCCCGAGCGGTTGATGTTGATGGCCGGGTAGATGCGCTTCTCGGCGATCTTGCGATCCAGGTGGATCTCGCAGTTGCCGGTGCCCTTGAATTCCTCGTAGATGACCTCGTCCATGCGCGAGCCGGTGTCGATGAGCGCGGTGGCCACGATGGTGAGGCTGCCGCCTTCCTCGATGTTGCGCGCCGCACCGAAGAAGCGCTTGGGACGCTGCAGCGCGTTGGCATCCACACCGCCCGTCAGCACCTTGCCGGAGGAGGGCACCACCGTGTTGTAGGCCCGCGCCAGGCGGGTGACGGAGTCGAGCAGGATGACGACATCACGTTTGTGTTCTACCAGCCGCTTGGCCTTTTCGATGACCATCTCGGCCACCTGCACATGACGCGCGGCGGGCTCATCGAAGGTGGATGAGACCACCTCGCCCCGGACCGAGCGCTCCATCTCCGTCACCTCCTCCGGGCGCTCGTCGATGAGCAGCACGATGAGGTAGCACTCCGGGCGGTTCTGCGCGATGGACTGCGCCACCGCCTGCAGGAGCATGGTCTTGCCGGCCTTCGGCGGCGAGACGATCAGTGCGCGCTGACCCTTGCCGATGGGGGCGACCAGATCGATGACACGCGGTGTCAGGTCTTCGGTCGTGCCGTTGCCCTGCTCGAGCTTCAGGCGCTCCTTGGCGAACAGCGGGGTGAGATTCTCGAACAGGACCTTGTTGCGGGTCGCCTCGGGAGACTCGTAGTTGATCTGCCCGACCTTGGTGAGGGCGAAGTAGCGTTCACCCTCCTTCGGCGGGCGAATCTTGCCGCTCAGGGTATCGCCGGTCCGCAGATTGAAGCGCCGGATCTGGCTCGGACTGACGTAGATGTCGTCCGGGCCGGCCAGATAGCTCGAATCGGCGGAGCGCAGGAAGCCGAAGCCGTCCTGCAGCAGTTCGAGGACGCCGTCACCGGAGATGTCCTCGCCCTTGCGGGCCTGGGCCTTCAGGATGCCGAAGATGA
>DNIF01000172.1 GCA_003485715.1 Gammaproteobacteria bacterium | reverse complement strand
GGATGATGTAGACGAAGGCTCGTCGGCTTGCCGTTCTGGCAATGTAGCCGCGCGGTTTCAGCGAACGAGCGGCAGCAGCATAGCGAATGCACCCGAGGGCGCCTAGTGCAAACAGTCGTTGCACAGCCTCTTGGGAGGCGTTCCTGGGCCGGTAACGCGGACAAGGCGATCAATGATGCGGCGCATCACGTCATTTTGCCGGTCGCTGCGGTGCAGGCTCCGGTTGCCAGTCCTGCTTCTCGACGATCTCGCCGATTTTCGCACCAGGCTTGACCTGGCCTTGGTAAATGAGAAAACGGCCGCCCGAAGATCCATCACCAGCCGGCACCTCCGTCCACGTCCACAGGTGGCCTGAGATGGTGTCGATGATGAAGACTCGATCACTGCCAACCCCGCCGGTCTCGTCCGTGAGGGGCAATACCTGGTAGCGACCCTCATTCGCCGCCAACGCAGGCAGGCCCGCGAGACCGAGCAGCAGGGTGGTGAGCAGGGGGCGGACAGATCGCTTGTGCATGGGGCTCTCTCGCGGCAGCGGCCCCGTCGGCATGGCGACCGACGAGGGTCCGGTGGAACGTGGTTTACCTGCTATCGGCCCGATGCACGGGATCCGTACGCGATCAGACCGGGGCCGCGATGATAGCCCTGTCCCCATTGGAGCGGCGCACGCCGGGTTCCGGCTTGCGGGCAGCAGGGCCCGGATGTAACGTTATAACATGCCCTTCCTGGCGCAGCCCCCGACACACCATACGAGACCAACCCCGCGCGCCGTGACGGTGGACTCCCGGGCAGGCCTCCTCGGGCTCACCGGGCCGGACATTCCAAGGGCGAGCCGATGAACGTCGCAGACGGAGCGCAGCGCACATGAATCATCCTCCGACTCTCAATGCCGCCGCTGGCAACAGCGATACACGACTCCCGGTCACAGTCCTGTCGGGCTTCCTCGGGGCTGGCAAGACCACCCTCCTGAACCACCTGCTCAACAATCGCGAGGGCCTGAGGGTCGCGGTCATCGTCAACGACATGAGTGTGGTCAACGTCGATGCCGCGCTCGTGCGTGCGGGTGGTGCCGCACTCTCGCGGGTCGAAGAGCGTCTGGTCGAGTTCAGCAACGGCTGCATCTGCTGCACCTTGCGCGAGGACCTGCTGGAGGAAGTCGCGCGGCTGGCCGATGAACGGCGCTTCGATTACCTGCTGATCGAATCCACCGGCATCGCGGAGCCGCTACCGGTCGCCGAGACCTTCGAGTTCGAGGATGGATCCGGCCGCTCCCTGAGCGATCTGGCACGCCTCGACACCATGGTAACGGTGGTGGATGCGCTGAACTTCCTCAGCGACTACGCGAGCCAGGACGACCTCCGGGAGCGGGGGGAGGCACTCGGCGAGGACGATGATCGCACGGTCGTCGATCTCCTCATCGAGCAGGTGGAATTTGCCGACGTGATTGTGCTCAACAAGATCGACCTGGTGTCGGCGGACGAACGCGTGCGGCTCGCGGAGATCCTGCGCGCACTCAATCCGCGCGCACAGCAGATCCCCGCGAGTTTCGGCCAGGTACCACTGGAGCAGATCCTCGCTACCGGGCGCTTCAACCTCGAGCAGGCCCGCGCTGCGCCGGGCTGGCTCGCCGTGATGCGTGGTACCAAAACCCCGGAGACGGACACCTACGGCATCGGTAGTTTCGTCTGGCGTGCACGACGTCCGCTGCATCCGGAGCGATTCTTTTGTCTCATCAACGAAGAGTGGCCAGGCGTGCTGCGTTCGAAGGGCTGGTTCTGGCTGGCGTCGCGACCGGATACCGCGGGCAACTGGTCGCAGGCCGGCGCTGCCTGTCGTCACGGGCCGGCCGGGCTGTGGTGGTCGGCGGTGCCAAGGGAAGATTGGCCCGATGATCCGGACTGGGTGCGGGACATCGAGTCACGCAGCGAGGGAGCGTGGGGAGACCGGCGTCAGGAGATCGTGCTCATCGGCATCGATATGGATGAGGATTCCCTGCGTCGGCGTCTCGACGCCTGTCTGCTGGATGACGCCGAGATGGCGGTGGGTCCGGCTGGATGGGCACGGCTCGCCGATCCCTTTCCGGCCTGGGGTCCTCCGGAGGACTGAGCTCTCGGACCTCTGCCGCGGAGTGCCCCCGGCGGGTCTGGCCGTCACCTCCAACAGCGGCCCTCGCACGACGGCGGCCTCATCACCGCCAACAGCCGGCCTTGGTGGCTATGGGTGGAATCGAACCACCGACCTCAGCATTATGAGTGCCGCGCTCTAACCATCTGAGCTACATAGCCAAAGCCGAGGCGCGCGATGGTCGTGTGGGGCGCGTCGGATGTCAAGACTGACCGACACGCCCGGGCCACACAACCGGCATCAAGCACGCGGCAAAGCCAATGGTGCAACCGCGCGGGCGCTCAGCGCACGCCGTAAACGACGATGGTCTTGCCACTCGCGGTGATGAGGTGCTGCTCCTCCAGCCCCTTCAGCACCCGACCAACCATCTCGCGTGAGCACCCCACGATACGACCAAGTTCCTGGCGGGTGATGCGGATCTGCATGCCGTTTGGGTGAGTCATGGCGTCCGGCTCCTTGCACAATTCAAGGAGTGCACGCGCCACCCGCCCGGAGACGTCCATGAAGGCGAGGTCACCCACCTTGCGGTTGGTCGCCCGCAATCGCATGGCAAGCTGCGAGGCGATCCCGAACACCAGATCGGGCATGACGTTGGAGACGCTGCGCATGCGCTCATAGCCGATATGCGCGATTTCGCACGGGGTACGCGCGCGCACCAGGGCACTGCGGTTCATGTTCTCGTGAAAGAGCCCGATCTCGCCGAAGAAGTCTCCGGGGTTGAGATAGGCGAGCACGATTTCGTGACCTTCCTCATCCTCCAGCATCACGGTGACCGATCCGCTGATTATGTAGAAGAGCTCATCGGAGGGATCACCCTGCCGGATGATGGCGGCCTTGGGTGCGTAATGCCGACGGTGGCAGTGCTCGATGAAACGCGCGATGGCGTCACTGCGGACGCCGGAGGGATGGGCTCGAGGGCTGATCACAGCCATGCGGGTTCCTCTTGGCGGAGCGGTGGCCCGGCAGCCCGGGACGGGCAGGAATACCGCGGCGGCACTTGCATCCGGCCCCGCCCAGAAGCCGGGTCCCGCGCCATTCCGCCGCATTGGGTATTACAGTACGCTGTATCGAGTCTATGCGACATGCGGAGGGTATGTCATCGCTTACAGGTACGCCGCCATTCAAGCTACCCGTACGGTCGCGGTTTTGCGTACCCACTTGGCCAGGGAGTTTCGAGCAAAATGCCGTATCGCGTGCGTTGGGTTGGCGGTAGCCGTTTCTGGGCCGAAACGGAGAGTGGCCACGTCATTCCGATGATGGGCGCTCCCGAAGGGGATGAGGCCAGCGTGGCAGCACGGCCGATGGAACTCCTCATCGCCGGCCTTGGCGGCTGTACGGCTTACGACGTGGTCAGCATCCTGCGCAAGGCTCGCCAGCAGGTCACCGACTGTGTGGTCGAGATCGAGGCTGAACGCGCCGCAGAGGTCCCGAAGGTCTTCGTGCAGATCCGGCTGCACTACGTGGTCACGGGGCATGGTTTGCGCGCGACGCAAGTCGAGCGGGCGGTGCAACTTTCGGCTGAGAAGTACTGCTCTGCCTCGCTCATGCTCGGCAAGACGGCCGCGATCAGCCATAGCTGGGAGATTCGAGCAGCTTCCCCTCTGGAGGCCACGGCCTCGGTCAGCGACTGAGACGGCCGCACCGGACAACGCCGTGACCGACACCAGACGGTCACCCGGCTTGGGCAAGTTCACATGATTCCGCCGCTGCCTTGGCCACCAGTGCGGTCGCCTCCTCACCCCGCGCCCACTGAGCGACACCGACTGCATTCGGGAGATTGTCTCCCAATACGTGCTGCATGACTTCCCGGAGCTTCTGCGCCAACACAGTAGCCGCCTCGTGCGAAGTCTCCGGCAGGATGACCAGCAGGACGTCGTCCTCCCAACGGCCGATGATGTCCACCCAGCGCAGCGTCGCCTTCAGCGCCTGTGCCAGACTGCGCCGAAGCTCGGGCGAGAGCGCGGTCGGCAAGCCGAGGTGCAGGACCGAAAGCACGTTCCCGTAGCGGCGACTGCGCGAAACCTGCGCGTTCAGTTCCTGCAGCACGTTGCGACGATTGAGCAGCCCCGTGTCGACATCCAGTCGCGAGGCGTCCAGACCGGCAAGCGGGGGTAGACGCATACCCTTGCGGGAATCGACTGCGGCCGGATCGACGACCGTCACCACCCGCCGCAGCGGAATGCAGATGGTCGGGAGCTCGCGCAACAGAAATTCCAAACGGTGCGTGGCCGCGGTGACAGTGATTTTCTGTGCATCGGCTGCAACGGGCTGCCCACCAGTCAATGCAATCAGCGCCAGGCCCTCGAGTTCACCCGGGGCCACACCGAGCAGCGCGTGTGCCGCCGGGTTGGCCTGACGGATGCGGTCTTGTTCGTCCAGGAAAAAAACCCCTACCGGCAGCGCGGTGAGCGCCTCCAGGGCAACCTGGGTCTGGGCTTCGAGCATGACGTCCTCCCTGACGTGCGGCTTGACCAAGTGATGCCAACGTAGCGGCCGGGCTTCAGTGCGCCTTTAACCCGCGCCCGACACGTTCAGGCCTCGACTGCACCCTGCAAACAGGCGAGCCAGGCCGACTCCAGGTCCGCGCATCCCATCGCGGCACACAGTGCGGCAGGGGTACCGTCGAAGAGCACCCGGCCCGCATGCAACAGTAGAAGTCGCTCGGCCAGTCGGGGCACATCCGCCAACGCATGGGTGGTGTAGAGCAGTGAGCCACCACTGGCCCGATGGGCAGAGAGGGCCGCGAGCAGCGCCGCGCGTGCCAGCGGATCGAGACCGCTGAACGGTTCGTCGAGCACCAGCAGCGGGCGGCCCGAGCAGAGCACGGCGACCAGTCCGAGCTTCTGCGCCATGCCCTTCGACAGGGCCCCGACCCGCCGCTCGAGCACAGCGGCCTCGAGATCGAGCGCGGCGAGCAATTGCGCTTCGCAGGCCGAATCCCGGGGTGCCCGGTAGATGCGGCGCGCCAGTCGCAGGAACTCGCGGCCAGTCAGGTGCTGCGGCGGCAGAAAGCGCTCAGGCAGAAAGGCGAGGCCGGCGCGTGCCGCTGCGGAGGTCAGGTCGTGGCCGTCGATCACGGCGGTACCCGCTGCCACCGGCAGGAGCCCGAGCAGCAGCTTGATGAAGGAGCTCTTGCCGGCACCGTTCACACCGACAATGGCGACCGTCTGCGGGGGGCAGAGCTCGAAATCGACCCCCTGCAGAATGGCTTGCCTGCCATATTGGCAGGCAAGCCCCCGAGCCCGGATGGAGCCGGCAGGCGCGTGTCCCGGATCGGATGGTGGAACCCCTGCAAGCGACAGTTCAGCCTCTCCCTGCGCGCAGCCTGACCGGGGACTACACGGGTCACTCCGGTAGCCCGCCGTGCGAGCCGCACCCTATGGCCGATGGGGTCATCCCCGCGCACCCTGTCATCCCCGCGCACCCCGTCATCCCCGCGCAGGCGGGGATCCAGTCCTTCCCCAGCGACAGCGCAACACCACTGGATCCCCGCTTTCGCGGGAATGACGAAGTGCCGGATGCTCAGTAAAGCAGAACCCCGGCGCAGTTCTGGCTGTCGCCGACGATGTTCCATTCGGGCGCCATCCCACCACCACCGCCACCACCACCGGCACTGATGCAGTTGGGCTCCGCGATTGGCGCGCCGGGGGGCTGGGTCGCAACGGACAGGGCGGCGCGGAAGGCGCCGGTCATCGGGCGGCCGTCGTCCACCTTCACGTCGAGTTCACGGATGACGCCCACCGGTACGTTCTGACCCAGATTGAGATTCAGCCGCACCGTGGGTGCCTGAGTCGGGAGCCCCTGATAGTTAGCGCTGTGACTCAACATGATGAAACCGTTGAAGGCATTGCGCGGGGCGTCGGTGTCGAGGATGGGTTCCTCACCCGTGGCCTGAAAGAAGCCACCGATGAAGCCCGCCCGCTGCAGATGCTCCCAGACCACGGGCGGTTCCTCCCAGCCGGTGCCATCGATGCGGCCATCGCCGTCCCCACCGGAAAGCACGCCCGGAATGGCCTGTTGCGCTGCGGCCAACTGCCAGTCGCCCGGCAGATTGCGGAAACGATCGACGAAGCCGTAATAGGCGGCCTGCACACCGTTGCCCTGGTCGGCCATGTTGCGCACCCGGGCCGAGGTGATGAGTTCCTGACCTTTCAGGATGCCGCCAAGCAGCAGGCCGATGATGACCAGCACGATGGCGATTTCGATGAGGGTGAAGCCGCTCTGCTGACGACGATCCATGATCTGCTCCCGGGGCGATGGCCCAGTCCGAATGATGATTGCTCGCTGCACTCGTCGGGTCGAGGAGGAACACTGGCCTTCGACCACGCCCCTCAGGCGAACCGCTGCAATCCTGCTGAGCAGACACCATGCCAGCGCCCCAAGGGGCTGTCAGCCCGGTGAGCCCAGGCATCTGGCGCGATTTCACCCCCGGCCGGGCTGCACGAGTGTCGAGGGCTCGACGCCATGTCGACGAAGCTTCGACAAGTGGCGGCGCACCCTGCCCGCACCGGCCGCCTCGTCACCACCTTCGGCGGGCCTGATTGGCGTCGCCCGCCGCCTGCTCCATCTGCCGCAGTCGCCACTCCAGAAAGTGGCGTTCGTTGGGGTCCTCGAGCCGGCCGCTCGCGAGCAACCCGCCGATGAGCACCTTGACGGCCTCCACTTCACCCATGTCTTCGAGCACGAAAAGGTGCATCTGCCGGGCCCAGGCCGGAACACCGGCTGGGTCGGCATGGGCCGCCAGCTCACGTGCCAGGTCCAAGGCAAGCGGCAGATCGTGGAGCCGGTGCCTGGCCACGAAGACGGCGTGCGCCAGCCATGGCCAGCGGCGCATCGGGTCTGCAACGTAGTGCTGGCGAATGAACGCGAGCATCCGGCGCTGACGTTCCGGGTCGGGCACCTCGCCGAAGAGCCGGGCGGCGGCGAGCAGGGGGGCCTGGCCGGTGGGGTCGAGTTCGAGCAGGGCCGCGAGCCAGCCTGTGAGTCGCTCGTAATCGAGACCCATCCAGGCCGCGGGGCCCGCCATCCCGACCGATGCCGCGGGCCCGAACAGACCAACCAGCAGCAGGCGCGCGAGCAGTTCGGGCTCACCCAGCGCGACTAACCGCAGGACCGGCAGCGGTGGTGGCGCGGCGAGGGCCGCGGGTGGTGACGGCGCGGGGGCGGCGACGTGCGGCTGCCAGAGGGCGTTCGCCAGCAGGGCCCCGGCGAGCGTGAGCCAGGCCGCCAGCGGCACCGTAGACCAGGGGGCCTCGTCGCCGCGCGACGCTCCCGAGGCCAGTACCCGCCACCACGGACTCACCAGCTTCGCCGAGCGAAATCGACCTGCATCAGCGCCCACAGCAGGAGGCCGCTCACGGCGGTCTGCGGCAGCAGGTAGCCGAGCGCGTCGGCAGGGGATGTGGGCGCCAGCAGCCAGGCCCCCGGCGCAAAGCGAGCGAGCGCGGGCAGCACCCAGGCGAGCAGATCGAGCCCTGCGGTCACGAGGCCGAGCCAGTCACCCGCACCCTCCAGCAGCGGTGCCCGGGTGAGCAGGCGCAGTGCATCCAGCACGCGTGCGAGCAGATAGGTGAGCGTGACGGCGGCGATCGCCGCCGCGGGGCTGCTGATGGCCAGCGCCACGGCCTGTGCCAGCAGCACGACCAGCAGGAGTTCGCAACCGAGGCCGGTAATCCACAGCAGGACCTGGCCCGCCGGCGCGAAGGGCAGCAGCAACAGCCCGAGGGCCACGACACTGCCGAGGACCAGACCCGCCGCACCCAGGGCACGCCCGGCGAGATAGTGGTGGCGCGGGCGATCACAGGCCAACAACCACGGCTGCACGCGGTCGTCCGCCTCGCGGCGGAGACTGCCCACCACGAACACGGCCAGCACGAAGGCGGTGAGCAGGCGCGCGAAGGCGGCGAAGGTGAGCAGGCGCGTCTCGTGACTGGCAGTCGGCACCAACGCCGCGGCCAGTTCGGCCGCGCCCAGCGCCAGCAGCCAGAGCACGACCAGCAACTGCGGCAGACCACTGCGGCGTGCCTCGATCCATACCGACACCATCAGTGCAGTGACCATGCGCCGCATGATGCCGCATACGGCACGCGCCGGCTCGTCAACCCGAGGTGACAGACCGGGTGCGGGTGGTCTCGTCTCATAGCGCTGCGAGCAAGGCCATCCGAGCCGCCCGTGACCGGGGCAACTCGGTGCGAGGCGATACACTGATGTGATGGATGGCCGACCATCGGAACACCCCACGCTCGGCGCCTCCCTCGGCAGCCGCTTCACCCGCCGCCACGCCCTGCGTTTGCTCGGGGCCTCGCTGCTCGTGCTGCATGCGGTCGTCTGGCTCGGGCCGGAGTTCCCGCTTGCGCGCGCGCTGCTGCTGGCGCATCTCGGCCTCTTCCTCATCTGGCAGCCGATCTGGCGCGCCGATGCCTCCATCTCGGCGCAGGACCTCGCCGTCTTCACGCTCTTCACCGCCGCCCTGTTGCTCATGCTCGACTGGTGGCTGCTGTCCGGCTGGCTGGTGCTGCTCATCGGGCTGGTCGCCGGCACCACGTCAGGCGCCCGGCACGGCCGCCTCGCCCATCTGCTCACACTCGCCTTCCTGCTCTCGGCATTGCTCATCCGTGCCGTGCCGCGTGCCTTCGATCTGCCACCCTTGCCGGAGCCGCTGGATCCGATCTTCAGCAGTGCCCTGCCCCTGCTGGCGCTGGCGGTACTGCTGTTGCCCGGGGGTGCGCAGCGCGGTGACCCGCCACGGGAAGTGGATCTGCTGCGGGCACTCAACGCCGCCCTTGTCACCGTGGTGCTGGCGCTGGGCAGCCTGCTTGGCATGTACCACTGGGGCCTCGGCTACGTGGACGCTCTGGTGCGCTGCCTGCTCGCCATCGCCGCCCTGCTGCTGCTCACCAGTTGGGTGCTGACGCCGCGACTCGGACTCAACAGCGTGCTCGGCCTGTGGGAGCGCTCGCTGCTCAACATCGGCACCCCCTTCGAGCGCTGGCTCGACCACGTCGCCGGCATGGTGGCCAGCCAGCCCTCCGCACGCAGTCTGCTCGAGGCCGGGGCCGCCGCGCTCGCCGCGCTGCCCTGGGCGAGTGGTGCCCGCTGGGAGGGTGCGGGCGTGCAGGGCCAGGTCGGGGAAGACACGACCCACAGCATCGAGGTGCCCACGGCGGACTTCAGCATGCGGATCTACGCGCGCCAGCGGCCCGGTCCGATGCTGCGCCTGCATGCCATGCTCCTGGTGCGCGTGCTCGCGCACTTCTACCGCGCCAAGCTCGGCGAAGAGGCGCTCGCCATCGCCACACACCTGCAGGCCGTGCACGAGACCGGGGCCCGAGTCACGCACGACATCAAGAACCTGTTGCAGACCCTGGAGCCGCTCGCGGCCGCCCTCGGACCCGGCGAGTCCGGGCGACACCCGGAGCGCGCGCTCGCACAGCTTGGGCGTTCCCTGCCCGAGATCACCCGCCGCCTTGCGGTCGCGGTGGCGCGACTGGAAGGCCCAGCCCAGACGGCAGACCGGCAATGGTTGCCTGCGTCCCGCTGGTGGGCCCAGACGCGGGCCCGCTACCACGACCGCCGGGTGCGCTTCGAGGGCGACCCGGTGGGCGAGGTGCCGTTGCCAGGTGAACTCTTCGACAACGCCGTCGACAACCTCCTCGACAATGCACTGCGCAAGGCAGCGGACGGTGCCGATGCCTTGCCCGACGGGGGCATCGTGGTGGCGCTCGTGGCGGTGCCAGCCGGCTGGAAACTCAGCGTGACCGATGCCGGTGAGCCCATTGCGCCGGAGCTGGCCGACCGTCTGCTGCGGGCACCGGTGCCCTCGCGCACCGGTCTTGGGGTCGGGCTGTATCAGTGCATGCGCCTGGCGACGCAATGCGGCTACCAACTCGCGCTCACCAGCAACCAGCGCGGCCGGGTGCGCTTCGAGCTGACGCCGCTCGCCTGAGCCCTCCTAGGGCAGTCGCCCCGCCGTCACGAGGTGATACTGCAGCACCGTCAGCGGCAGCCAGTCGACGATGTCGTCGAAACGGCAGGCGGGAGCGGTCGGGAAGTTGTCGTTACAGGGCAACTGTTCCTCCCGGTTCGGGGC
>DNIF01000065.1 GCA_003485715.1 Gammaproteobacteria bacterium | reverse complement strand
AGGGGATCGTGCCGCGTGAGGAGATGATCCCACGCGAGACGGTGCGGGTGGGAGAGCGCTACAAGGCCTACCTGAAGGATGTCCGACCGGAGAAGCGGGGCCCCCAGATTTTCCTCAGTCGCACCGCAGTGGAACTGCTGGTCGAGCTTTTCCGGCTCGAGGTGCCGGAGATCGGCGATGGCGTGATCGAGATCAAGGGTGCTGCACGCGACCCCGGCCAGCGCGCGAAGATTGCGGTGCTGTCGCGCGACCAGCGGGTGGACCCGGTAGGTGCCTGCGTGGGTATGCGTGGCTCGCGCGTGCAGGCCGTCTCCAATGAGCTGGCGGGTGAGCGGGTGGACATCGTCCTGTGGGACGACAACCCTGCCCAGTTCATCATCAACGCCATGTCGCCGGCGGAGGTCGTCTCCATCCTGGTCGACGAGGATACGCACAGCGTGGACGTCGCCGTGGTCGAGGAGCAGCTCTCTCTGGCCATCGGCCGCGGTGGTCAGAACGTGCGACTGGCCGCCCAGCTCACCGGCTGGAAGCTCAACGTGATGAGTGAGAGCGCCGCGCAAGAGAAGGACGAGGCGGAGTCCGAGCGCCTGCGTGCACTCTTCATGGAGGCGCTGGATGTCGATGAGGAAATCGCCAACATCCTCGTTCAGGAGGGCTTCTCCTCAGTGGAAGAAGTCGCCTATGTACCCGAGCGAGAGATGTTGCAGATTCAGGAGTTCGACGACGCGCTGGTGGCCGAGCTGCGTGGCCGCGCGAAGGATGCACTGCTGACCAGCGCCATCGCCGAGGAAGAGGAGCGTCTGGCCGGCGCTGAGCCAGCTGAGGATCTGCTCGCCATGGAAGGCATGGACGACGAACTCGCCTGGGAACTCGCCCGGCTTGGTGTCGTGACGATGGAGGATCTGGCGGAACAGGCGGTGGACGACCTCCTCGTCATCGAAGGTCTCTGCGCGGAGCGCGCTGGGGCCCTTATCATGAAGGCCCGCGAACCATGGTTCCACGACCAGGAGTCGCGGAGCTGAGTGCGGATACGTATTGCGCAGTGAGCGGCTGGGGGAACCCGGTCAAGCAAGCAAGGGAGCAGCATGGCTGAAGTCACGGTTCAACAGTTCGCCGAGCAGGTCAAGGTCCCGCTCGAACGCCTCCTGACCCAGCTCGAAGCGGCCGGGTTGGCACGTCGCAGTGGCACTGAAATGCTCAGCGACGATGAGAAGGCCAGGCTGCTCGCGCACCTCAAACGGTCGCATGGCGAGGATGCGGACGCGCAGCCGGCGCGCATCACGCTGCGCTCGCGTCAAGTCAGCGAACTCAAGCTGCCCCAGGTCGGCGGGCGCCGGCCCCCGGGTGCGCGCGGTCCGGCACCCACCACCCGTACCGTGAATGTCGAGGTCCGGCGCAAGCGCGTGCTGGTCTCGCGTGATTCGGTGGAGGAGGAGGAGCGCCAGAAGCAGGCAGCACTGGCCGCCGAGCGTGAGCGGCAGGAGGCCGAGCGCGCGGCCGAGGCGGAGCGGCTGCGACTGGAGGCCGAACGCCGGCAACAGGAGGAGGAGCGTGAGGCACGCGCCCGCGCTGAGGCCGAGGCCGCTGCCCGCGTGGTCAGCGAGGCGCCTCCGCCACCGACGGCCACACCGGCTCCGGTCGTCGCGGTCGCTGCTGCGGCCAGTCCTCCTGCTACCGACCGTGAACGCGACGGCAAGACCAGTCGTCGTGGTGCCGCGCCCGCCGGAGCGCGGGAACGCGAAAGCAGTGGTGGTCGCCGGCAGGAACTGCACGTGGCAACGGATCGTTCCGGTCGCCGTGGCAAGCCACGAAAGCCCGTGGCGACGGGAGGAGGGCGCCGTTCGAGCAGTACCAGCGGCAGGCACGGCTTCGAAGTGCCAACGGCGCCCATCGTGCGGGAGGTCGCCATCCCGGAGACCATCATCGTCAGTGAACTGGCGCACCGCATGTCGGTGAAGCCGGCTCAGGTCATCATGGCCCTGATGAAGCTGGGCTCCCCGGCCACCATCAATCAGGCCATCGACCAGGCAACGGCTGCCATCGTCTGTGAGGAGATGGGGCATCGGCCGAAACTCGTGAACGTCAACGACCTCGAGGAGATCCTGCTGGGTGAGCAGGGTGCGACGGTCGAACTCAAGGCGCGGCCACCGGTGGTCACCATCATGGGTCACGTGGATCACGGCAAGACTTCACTGCTCGACTACATCCGCCGCAGCAGCGTGGCGGTTGGCGAGGCCGGTGGTATTACTCAGCACATCGGCGCCTATAGCGTCGATACCCCGAATGGGCGCATCGCCTTCCTCGATACCCCGGGCCACGCCGCCTTCACGGCGATGCGGGCGCGAGGTGCCAAGGTCACGGATATCGTCGTGCTGGTGGTTGCCGCGGACGATGGCGTGATGCCGCAGACAGAAGAGGCCATTCAGCACGCGCGGGCCGCGCAGGTTCCGCTCATCGTGGCCATGAACAAGATCGATCGAACAGGGATCGACCTCGACCGCGTGCGTCAGGAACTCGTCTCGCGTCAGGTGGTGCCGGAGGAGTGGGGCGGTGACACCCAGTTCGTACCCGTGTCGGCGAAGACCGGTCAGGGTGTACCAGAACTCCTCGATGCCATTCTGGTGCAGGCGGAGGTCCTTGAACTCAACGCCGCACCGAGTGGTCCGGCCAGCGGCACGGTGGTCGAATCACGGGTAGACCGTGGTCGCGGGCCGGTGGCCACGGTGCTGGTGCAGAGCGGGTTGCTGCGCAAGGGCGATATCCTGCTCACTGGATGCGAGTACGGGCGAGTGCGCGCGATGGTCGACCACACTGGTCAACCGCTGGACGAGGCCGGGCCATCCACTCCCGTGGAGGTCCTCGGTCTGTCCAACGTGCCCAATGCCGGCGACGAAGCGGTGGTGGTGACCGATGAGCGCAAGGCGCGCGAGATCGCCCAGTTCCGCATCAGCCGGCAGCGCGACGAGCGGCTCCGGCGGCAACAGGCCTCGCGGCTCGAGAACGTCTTCGCGAACATGGAGGACGGCCAGGCGCGGTCGCTCAACATCGTCATCAAGGCCGATGTGCAGGGCTCGGCCGAGGCGCTGTCGGATTCGCTGCGCAAGCTCTCCAACGATGAGGTGACCGTGAACGTGGTCTCGGCCACGGTGGGCGGCATCGCCGAATCGGACGTCAATCTGGCGATCGCCAGCGACGCCATCGTCGTCGGCTTCAACACCCGCGCGGATGCCTCTGCCCGTCGCCGTCTGGAACAGGAAGGCATCGACGTCCGCTACTACAGCATCATCTACGACGTCATCGACGACGTTAAATCCGCCATCGAGGGCATGCTCTCGCCCGAGGTTCGCGAGGAGATCATCGGCACCGCCGAAGTCAGGGATGTTTTCAAGTCCTCCACGCTCGGTGCGATTGCCGGCTGCCTGGTCGTGAACGGTCATGTCCGACGCGGCCATCCGATCCGTGTCCTGCGCAACAACGTCGTCATCTACGAGGGCGAACTCGAGTCGCTGCGGCGTTTCCGTGATGACGTGAACGAGGTGCGTTCCGGCACCGAGTGCGGCATCGGTGTGAAGGACTACAACGACGTCAAGCCGGGCGATCAGATCGAGGTGTTCGAACGCAAGACCATCGCGCGGACGCTCTGAGGCCGTGACCTCGCCCGAAGGAGCGCGCCCCCTGCGAGTGGCTGGCCTGGTTCGGCGTGAACTGGCCCAGGCGCTACAGGTATTCGCGCGCGAGCACGACGCCGGCCTCATCAGCCTCACGCACGTGGACGTCGCCCCGGACCTGCGCAATGCGCGCATCGGGGTGTCGGCCATCG
Organism: Gammaproteobacteria bacterium; assembly: GCA_003485715.1. Taxonomy (GTDB): domain Bacteria; phylum Pseudomonadota; class Gammaproteobacteria; order UBA7966; family UBA7966; genus UBA7966. The sequence goes on along the minus strand of DNIF01000065.1, from coordinate 8,382 downwards.
GTGGGCGCCTGTCGTCGGCGGAACTGCTCGAACGGCTGGAGGAGAGCGCCGGCGAGTTGCGCCGGCATCTGGCCCGCTCGCTGGCGCTGCGCACCGTGCCGCGCCTGCATTTCGAGCTCGACGACAGCCTGGGCGAGGCCGTGCGCCTGTCCGTGCTGATTCGCGAGGGCTTGCCGGCCGCGTCGCGGTCTACCGATGGCACGGGAACTCCCGAATCGAACGCTGATGGCGGGGGTGGCGAGTCCACCGATCCGGGGTGAGCAACCGCCGATCTGCCGGGCTCGGAGCGGACATCGACGGCCTGCTGCTCGTCGACAAGCCGGTCGATCTTTCCTCGAATCAGGTGCTGCAGCAGGTGCGCCTGCTCGTTGCTGCCCGCCGGGCCGGCCACACCGGAACCCTCGACCTCAAGGCGAGCGGTCTGCTCGCCATCTGCCTTGGTCGGGCCACCCGACTCTCGGGCTGGCTGCTGGACGCCCGCAAGCGTTATGTCGCCGAAGTCGCGCTCGGGGTGTCGACGACCACCGGTGATGCGGAAGGCGAGGTGGTCGAGCGGGTCGCGGTTGCTGCGCTGGACAGATCGCGCATCGAGGCCGCTTGCCAGGGGTTTCTCGGTGAATCCACCCAGGTGCCGCCGATGTACTCGGCCCTCAAGCGCGGCGGGCGCCCGCTGTATGCGTTGGCGCGCGCGGGCCAGGAGGTCGAGCGCGAGGCCCGCACCATCTGCATTCACGAGCTGCGGGTGCTCGCCGTGGAGGGCGAGGGCTTCAGCTTCGAGGTCTCCTGTTCGAAGGGCACATACGTCCGGACGCTGGCCGAGGACATCGGCCGGGCGCTCGGACTGCCGGCCCATCTGGCCGCGCTGCGTCGCACAGCGGTCGGGCCGCATCGCCTGGAGGATGCCGTCACCCTGCCGGAACTGATCACTGCGCAGGAGCGCGGGGAGACGAGCCGCTTCATTCGATCGTCCGACTCGGTGCTGGCCGATCTGCCTGCCTTGCAGCTCGACGCCGCGGACGTTCAGCGGGTGATCCACGGCCAGCCGGCCCGCGCTGCCGGCGGGGGCGGGACCGGGGGGCTGCGTCTGTATGCGGAAGGGGGCGACTTCCTCGGCGTCGGTGAACGCCGCGCCGACGGCTCCATCTGGCCACGCCGACTTCTGGGCGGTGGCGCGGGGGCCGATTTGGCCTTGTAGGCCCTGAAGCCGACGGCTATCATCGCGCGCTTCCGCAAGGTCCGACACAACGAAGACGGCAGTCGCAGGAGTCAAGCATCCCATGGCGCTCACCACCGAGCAGAAGCAGGGCATCATCCAGGAATATCAGCGTGCCGGGGCCGATACCGGCTCCCCCGAGGTGCAGGTCGCTCTGCTCTCCGCCCGCATCGAAGACCTCTCCGATCACTTCAAGTCCCACGCGCAGGACAACCATTCGCGCCGGGGCCTGCTCCGACTCGTCAACCAGCGTCGGCGCCTGCTGGATTACCTCAAGGGGCACGACACCGAGCGCTACCGTGCGCTTATCGGTCGTCTGGGCCTGCGCAAGTAAAAGCTCAGCATTCCCGGCCGAGCGACCACCGTGCCGGGCCTTCCCGAAGCCAGGGACCCGCAATCCGGGGCGTCCAGAGTGAACGCCGATTCGGGTCATGGCAGGGTGTTTCGGTCCGCCGGTGGCCGCCTCAGCGCGAGATCTCCCGGAGCCCGCAGGCCTGGCAGTCGCCATCGGGATCCATTGGGCACAGCCCGGCCCCGTAGCCTGTCAGCAACGCTTTCCATACCCCTATGCCGCGCCCGGTCCAGCGACCGGGCGTCATCATTTTCACGAGCCGCAGGAAATCACCCATGAGCATTGCCCGCCAGGAATTCGATTACGGTACTCAGCGCGTCATCCTGGAGACGGGCGGCATCGCTCGTCAGGCGAGTGGCGCGGTCATGGTCACCATGGGTGACACCGTGGTGCTGGTCACTTGTGTGCTCGGCAAGGCGCCCTCCAATGCCGGCTTCTTCCCGCTCACCGTGGATTACCAGGAGCGTACTTACGCTGCCGGCAAGATCCCGGGTGGATTCTTCAAGCGCGAGGGCCGACCCAGCGAAAAGGAGATCCTCACCTCGCGCCTGATCGATCGCCCCCTGCGCCCGCTGTTCCCGGAGGGCTTCGTGCATGAGGTGCAGCTGGTCGCCACGGTGCTGTCACTCGATCCCCGGGTCGATCCCGACATCCCCGCCATGATCGGCGCCTCTGCCGCCGTGAGCCTGTCCGGTGCGCCCTTCAACGGCCCCATCGGTGCCGCGCGCGTCGGCTTCCGTGATGGTGAGTTCATTCTCAACCCGAGCTTCGCTGAGGCCGCCGCCCTCGACCTGGACCTCGTCGTTGCGGGTACAGAAAGCTCCGTGCTCATGGTCGAATCCGAGGCGCACGAACTGCCCGAGGAGGTCATGCTGGGTGCCGTGGTCTACGGTCACGCGCAGCAGCAGGTGGTGATCCAGGCTATCCGTGCCCTGGTGGCCGAGGCCGGTGCCCCGCGCTTCGAATGGCAGCCAGCCGCGGAGGAACCGGGGCTGCGGGACGCCGTGGAGGCCAGTGCCGGGTCGGGCCTCAAGGATGCCTACCGGATCTTCGACAAACTGTCGCGCCGTGACCAGGTGGCGACGGTGAAGGCGGCGACCCTGGCTGAACTCGCGGCTGGCGAGACACCACGCTTCTCTGCCGCAGCGGTGTCGGCGGCCCTCGCCGACCTGGAGTACCGGACGGTGCGGCGTTCCACGCTGACCACCGGCCAGCGCATCGACGGTCGCGACACCCAGAGCATCCGCCCGATCTCGATCCAGGTGGGTCTCCTGCCGCGCACCCACGGTTCGGCCCTGTTCACCCGTGGCGAGACGCAGGCCATCGTGGTCGCCGCACTTGGCACCGAGCGCGATTCGCAGATCATCGACGCCATCGAGGGCGAGCGCCGCGATCCGTTCATGCTTCACTACAACTTCCCGCCCTACTCCGTCGGTGAAACAGGGCGCGTGGGGAGCCCCAAGCGGCGCGAGATCGGCCACGGTCGTCTCGCCAAGCGGGCCCTCGTCGCCGTCATGCCGGCCCCGGGCACCTTCCCCTACGTGGTCCGTCTGGTCTCCGAGATCACGGAATCCAACGGCTCGAGCTCCATGGCCTCCGTCTGCGGCGGCAGCCTGGCGCTGATGGACGCCGGCGTCCCGATCAAGGCCCCGGTCGCCGGGATCGCCATGGGCCTCATCCTCGAGGAGGACGGCTACGTCGTGCTGTCCGACATCATGGGTGACGAGGACCATCTGGGCGACATGGATTTCAAGGTGGCCGGCACGGCGAAAGGCATCACTGCCCTGCAGATGGACATCAAGATCAACGGCATCACGCGCGAGATCATGGATGTCGCCCTCAAGCAGGCGCGCGAAGGCCGCATGCACATCCTGGGTGAGATGAATCGTGTGCTGGCCGAGCCACGCACCGAAATGAGCGAGCACGCGCCGCGCATCCTCACCATCCGCATCCACCCCGACAAGATCCGTGAGGTGATCGGCAAGGGCGGCTCCACCATCCGTTCCATCACCGAGGAGACGGGCACCACCATCGACATTGACGATGACGGCACCGTGAAGATTGCCTCGGTGGACGGTGCGGCGGCCCAGGAGGCCCGGCGTCGCATCGAGCAGATCGTCTCGGACGTGGAAGTCGGGGCCATCTACGAGGGGCGTGTCGCCAAGCTCATGGACTTCGGTGCCTTCGTCAACATCCTGCCCGGCAAGGATGGCCTCGTGCACATCTCGCAGATCTGCGATGAGCGGGTGGAGAGCGTCAGCGACAAGCTCGCCGAAGGCGATATCGTGCGGGTGAAGGTGCTCGAGGTGGACCGTCAGGGCCGCATCCGGCTCAGCATGAAGGCGGTCGACGCGCCCTGATCGGCGTCGAGGTCTCAGCCCGCCCTCAGTTCTGGGGGCGGGCCAGTGCGGGCCTGCTCCCGACAAGGGCACGCGGGTTCATCGTCATTTCCGCGGAGGCGGGGATCCAGTGACGTTGCGCCGTCGCTGGGGAAGGACTGGATCCCCGCCTACGCGGGGATGACGGAGTGCGCGGGGGACGGGATGACGGGGGGCGCGGGGATGTTCGGCGATGCCCTCACCGGCGTGGTGTGTCCCCCTGCGGCGAGTCAATCGCGAGCCCCTGCGGATCTGGCGGCTGTACGCCCAGTGCGAACGCATGTTCGCGGCGACGCGCCTGTTTGTGTTCGTACATTCGCGCATCGGCCTCGGCGACCAGCTCCTCGAAGCCCGGACTCTGGGTCGGATCGCAACTCGCGCGGCCCACGCTGTAACGAATGCGGTAGGGGCGCTGACCATGGCGATTGCGCTCGCTCACCGCCGCGGCGATCCGTTGCAACTGCCGCTCGAGCGCCTCGCCGGAGGCGGTGGAGACCACCGCGAATTCGTCGCCACCGACCCGCGCCACCACATCACTCGAGCGACAGTGCTGATTGAGGATCTCGGCGAACTCCCGCAGCAAGCGTGAGCCGGTGGCGTGACCGAAGGCATCATTCACGGGCTTCAGGTTGTCGAGGTCGAAGTACAGCACCGACAAGGGCAGCTCCTGTCGACGGGCGGTCTGGAAACTGCGCTCGCCGAGCAGCAGGAAGCCCCTGCGGTTGTAGATGTGCGTGAGTTCGTCGATGAGGCTGATCAGACGCAATCCGGCCTCGAAGCGGTCGATGCGGTGGCCCTCGCGCACCAGCAACAACAGGGCAGCGAGCGTAGTGACGGTCAGGGTGGAGGCCGTCGCCAGCGGCAGGCTGGCGACCCCACTGCCCACGGCGAGGGCCACTCCGACGAGTGTCAGGCCGGGCAGCAGCACGATGGGGAGCAGACGGCGGACACGCCGCCCCCCCAAGCCCGTGCTGGTCAGGATGGACAGCGGCCCCGGATTGCGCGCGCACTCACTGATGCTGGCCAGACTGAGCAGGGACATGGCAGCCAGGATCGTCCACGGGGCCTCGGCCGCGACTTCGACGCCCGGGAAGGGCACTCCCAGGCCTACGGCCGAAAACGCGAGGAGGGTTATCCCAAGCAGCAGGAGGGCAAGGGCACATCGAGCCAAACCGGCCCGAGCGTCGGACCCGGACGCGCGAGTACACAGGAAGGCCCCCTGAGTGATGGCGAAGGCACTGGAGAGGGGGCCGCAGTCCCCGAGAGAGCCAGTATCGAGGTGGACAACGGAGTGCAGATGACCGATCCGCAAGAGTGGGTCCGACATCATCAAGCCCCACCATGCGCTGGCCCAGGCGAAAAGCCCGGTACCGCATAGCAACATGCCGATGGTGGCTGCGTTGCGGCGACGTGCGTCAGCAGACAGCGGCCCGGGAGCGCCGGGGTGCAATTGCCCCAGGCCAAGGGCCGCGATGGCAAGCAGCAGGGCTGAAGTCCCTCCCCCCTCACAGGCACCAAACCAATCTGCCGGCAGAGCCAGGGCTTGACAGGCAAGCACGCAGGTCGAGAGGGAAAGCGATAGGACGATGGCCACTGCCTGCAACTGAAGCAGACGCGATTGGACAAGCACATCGACGGACGGCGCAAGACAGTCGGCGCGCGCCGCGGTGGGGAGCGGATTCAAGGGGTGGGCGACTCCGGAGGCGTCGGGAAACTCCGGCAGGCTGCGGGAGTACCCATCGGGGCGAGACAGGACGCTGAAAGGACGCGAAAGGGCGAGATCGCTAACGGTCACCTTGCATCATAGGCCAACTGTAGCCGCCGGGCATCTTGTGAATTTCTATCGAGTAATGCCTGGCGCCCGAGAGGTGACAATCGCCAGAGGCATCACGAAGGCCATTGCTCAGGTCTCCCTGCGACTCCCCGCGGGCGTGTTCAGGCGCCGGGCCCCGTCGGCAGTGACGAGCACGTGCACCGGGGCGTCGGTGTCCTCGGTCGGCAGCCGGGATACGATCTGGCAGCGATAGGCGAGGGCGATCCGGCAACCCTGCGGGTGGGCGGCAAACCAGCGGTCGTAGAATCCCGCACCGAGGCCCATGCGCTCGCCAGCGGCAGTGAATCCAAGGCCGGGGGTGAGGATCGCTTCGAAGGGCAGGAGGGCAGCCTCGCCGTTAAGAGGGGCCGGGATGTTGAAACGCCCTGGACGCAGCTCACTACGGTCGCGCAAGCGACGTGCCTCCATGATCCCTCGGGACACGATCACCGGGGCGTAGACCTCGGTTGCGGGTCGCGCGAGCAGTTCGTCCACGAGGTCAGTGGTGTCCACTTCCTCAGGCCCGCTGAGATACACGAACCAGCGGCGGGCGGTGCGCCACTCGGGCAGGCTCACCACCGCCTTCGCGATGGCCGTGGCCTCGGCCACGCGCTCAGAGGGCCTCAGACCTCGTCGGGCTGCCGTGAGGCATTCGCGGATGGCCTGCTTCTCATCGACCACGGAGTTCATCCGAACAGTTCCTCGCCTGCGTGCTTTGGTCTATAGTCGTGCGTCTTCGATTCGGCATGGCTGGCTTGATGCCGCCGCTGCCTGTCCCTACTCAAATTGCCCGGAGGTCAAGCAGCACATGGTGGTCATTCGTCTCGCGCGCGGTGGCGCCAAGAAGCGTCCTTTCTATCACATCGTGGTGACTGACAGCCGCGCCCGCCGCGATGGTCGGCACGTCGAGCGCCTTGGGCTCTTCAATCCGCTGGAACGAGAGGGTGATGACCGCTTCCGCATCGACAGCGAGCGCCTCGCCTGGTGGCAGTCGAAGGGCGCACAGATGAGTGACCGGGTGGCGAGCCTCGTCGCTGCCAGCGGCCGGGCTGCCGCTGCCGGCTGAGCCGGTGCGGCGCGTCTGCCCCTGCGCTCAAGCTCGGGCAATGGCCTCTGGGTCGGGGTTGGCCTGCCATCAACCACAGGCCGGCGTTCGGTCCGGGGGGCATGAGTGACAGACTCGGCAGCGATGGCGGGGCTTCCAGCGGTGGCCCCGGCCTCCCCGATAGCGGTGGGTCGCTTCAGCGGCGTGTTCGGTGTGCGCGGCTGGTTGAAACTGTTCTCCTTCACTCGGCCGCCCGGGAACCTGCTGGAATACCGCCCGTGGCAGGTGCTCCGGGGCGGTGAATTCGTACCGCTCGAAGTGGCCGAGATCGACCACCGCGGGCAGATCCTTCTGGTGCGCCTCGTGGGCGTAGACACACGCGACACGGCAGCCGAATGGGTCGGGCGCGAAGTTTTCATCACCCGCGACCAACTTCCGCCGCCTGCGCCTGGCGAGGTCTACTGGGCCGATATGATCGGCCTGCCGGTGGTGAACCGCGCGGGCATTGACTTGGGCCGGGTGGTGCGCCTCCTGGAGACCGGCGCGCATGATGTGCTCGTGGTGCGCGGAGAAGTCGAACGCCTGATTCCCTTCGTCCGCGGGGTACATGTGCTGGAGGCCGATCCGCAGCAGGGGCGACTGCTCGTGGATTGGGAGGCCGACTACTGATGCCGTGTCTGGCAGTCTGCCGGGCATGTCTCTGCGCTGCCTTCGCCGCTGTCCGTCCCGCCTGGATGTTCTCTCCCTGGCAGCCCCCGCAAGTCGCCGCATGGTGCAGGACCTGACCCCTTACCACTTCGGGCTGGTGAGCCTGCTACCCGACAGCTTCGCCGCCTACGCGCGCTACGGCATCACGGGGCGCGCGGTGGCAGAGGGCCGCGTGACGCTGCACCTCGAGAATCCTCGCGATTACGCCCGCAACCGGCACCGAACGGTGGACGATCGGCCCTACGGGGGCGGGCCGGGCATGGTGCTGATGGTGGAACCGGTGCTTGCCGCCATCCGCGCGGCGAAGGTGGCCTCACCCGGTGTGCCGGTAGTGGCCCTGAGCCCGCAAGGTGAGCGCCTGACGCAGCGGCGGATCGAGACCTGGGCGCACCTGCCGGGCCTCATCCTGGTGTCCGGGCGCTACGAGGGCATGGACGAGCGCATCTACACCCTCGGCGTGGACGAGGAATGCTCGATCGGCGACTACGTGCTCTCCGGTGGGGAACTCGCCGCGATGGTCGTGATGGACGCCATCACCCGGCTGTTGCCCGGCGTGCTCGGTTCACCCGGCTCGGCCGTGGCGGATTCCTTCTCCAGCGGTCTGCTCGATCACCCGCATTACACGCGGCCGGAGCTATTCGAGGGACTGGCCGTGCCCCCGGTCCTGCTCGGCGGTGACCACCGTGCGATCGAGCGCTGGCGTCGCGAGCAGGCCCTCGCCCGCACCCGGGAGCGGCGCCCGGATCTGCTCGGGCCGGGTGAGTGACTGAAAGGGGTAAGGAGACACCCGGGCTGACTTCCGCCGTGGCTTTCGGCTATCCTTCCGGGCTTTCCGGCTTCGAGCCGCTTTTCCGCCCCTTCAGGTGAACCGTC
>DNIF01000055.1 GCA_003485715.1 Gammaproteobacteria bacterium | reverse complement strand
TACTCGATCCCGGCCGGGGCCATCCCGGCGCTGACATCCTTGTAGACCGGACAGTCGCTGGCACGGCCTTCGAAGCGCTGACGCCAGTTGTGGCGAAAGCGCGTGATGGCGTCCTCGTCCAGCGGACACTCGCGGGCCGGCAGCAGATGCAGACGTTCAATGACATCACCGGAGCGCTGGGTCTCGGGATCGAAGAGGCGCAGCGAATCGATCTCGTCGTCGAAGAGGTCGATGCGGACGGGCTCGTTACTGCCCATCGGGTAGACATCGATGAGCGCGCCGCGCACCGCGAAATCGCCGTGCTCGAGCACCTGATTCACACAGCCATAGCCGGCCTTCTCCAGCCGCCGCCGGAAGGCCGACGGATCCATCTTCTGCCCCACTTCGAGCAGGAAGCTCGTGCCGAGCAACTGCGTCGCCGGCATCAGCCGATGCAGCGCCGTGGTGACCGGCACGATGAGGGCACCCTTGAGGGCGCCCTCGGCCAGGGCCACCAGCGTGCTGAGCCGCTCCGAGATGATGTCCTGGTAAGGCGAGAACTGGTCGTAGGGCAGCGTCTCCCAGTCGGGCAGATGCGCCACCGTGAGCTCGGGGCGGTCGCCGAGGAAGAAGGCGAGCTCGTCCGCCAGCCGCTGCCCGGAGAGGGCGTCGGCGGTGATGACGACGCAGAGGCCGCGTTCGCGAATGAGCCCGGCGATGGCGAGGCCATGGGCCGAGCCCGACAGGCCGGACCAGCGCTTGATGTCACCGGGGCCGGTGGGAGAGGGAAGCGAGGGGATCTTCGCGGGCTGGGACACGTAGCGCTGACTCTTGAGGGTGATGTCCGCCGTCACCTGCGCCACCACGGCTTGGAGCGGGGGCTCGATGCAGATCGGCAAACGGGAAAAGGCCCGCGGGGCCGCGCCTCCCGGGTGGAGCGGCCTCGCAACAAGCACGGCGGGAACATACCTCAAGCCGCGCACGCGGGGATCATGTGGGCCAGCCCCTCAGCGGGCGGTGACGCTGGCGGCCGCCGTCCTGGCGCTGATGGGCTCGCGGTGCTTGAGTGCTCACCGGCCCGACCTGCCTTCCGGAGATAGCCTCGATGAAACCCCTCCTCGCCGCCCTCCTGTTCCTGCCCTTCGGCCTTGCCCGCGCTGCCGTTCTCCCCGGCTTCGATGCCTACAGCGCCTGGGACCAGCGCCTGCCCAGCCTGCTCGAGTTCGACTCCCTGAACTTCCCCGCCGCTGCGGGGCACTACCGCACGCGCTGGGGCCTCGGCACCGAGCCGCCTGCTCCCCTTCCGGCAACTCGGTTCTCGTGCATGGCCTGATGCCCTCTGATCGCAATCAAATGGACATTCAGCAACCACCCCTCACGCATTCGGTCACGCTCTCGACTGGGCAAGGCGGCAGCGAACTTGTTTGGGTGGAGTCGCCATTGCTCGCCAATCGGGAGGGTCGCATCCTCGTGGGCGGGACCGTCACCGTCACTGACGTCGCCGAAGTGCCGCTGCCCGCCGCGTTGCCGCTCTTCGTCGCGGGCCTCAGCGTGGTTGCGGCTGCGGGGCGGCGCGGGCGGCATTCGTCGGTGCCCGTTCTCGGATCGCAGAGACTTGACCCGCAGGTACAGCGGGCAGCGAGGCAGGGGGCCTAACTCGCCCCCCGCTCACCCTACCCCGCCAGCTCTGCCTCGATCGCCGCCAGCGCCGCCATCGGCTCACTGGCGCGGGTGATGGGCCGGCCGATCACCAGCCAGTCGGCCCCGGCGTCGCGGGCGGCGGCGGGTGTGAGCGTGCGTTGCTGATCACCGCTCACGGCCCCGGCGGGGCGGATCCCGGGGCACACCAGGGTCCATGCCGCGCCATGTGCGGCGCGCAGGCGCCGCGCCTCTGGCCCGGCGCACACCACGCCATCGAGACCGGCGTCGGACGCCAGGCGCGCCAGGCGATCGACCTGGCTCGCGGCCTCGGCCACGAGACCGACTTCGGCGAGTTCGGCATCGGCGAGCGAGGTCAGCACCGTGACGCCGATGAGCAGAGGCGCCCCCGCGCCCGTCCCCACCGCCTCGCGCGCGGCCTCCAGCATGCGCACGCCGCCGCCGGCATGCACATCCACCATCCACACGCCGAGGTCACGCGCCACCCGGCAGGCGGCGGCGACGGTGTTGGGGATGTCGTGAAACTTCAGATCCAGAAAGACCCGGTGGCCGCCATGCACGAGCTGGCGCACCAGATCGGGACCAGCGCGGGTGTACAACTCGAGCCCAACCTTCATGGACGCGCGCACCGGATCGATGCGTGCGGCCAGGGACAGGGCGTCGAGCGGATCGTCGAAATCGAGCGCGACGATGACCCCGCAGGCACGCCCGCTGCTCGCCGCGTCAGTCATGCTCGTTCCCCTGCAGCGGCTTGATCTCGTTCCAGCGCTTGCAACTGGGACAGAGCCAGTGGAGCGTGCGCGCGCGGAAGCCGCAACGCCCGCAACGATAGCCGTGCCGCTTGCGGACCAGTGCATGCACCTGATCCTGCACCTGGCGCAGGGCACTGATCGGCCCCACGCTTACCGCGGGCAGTGCGTAGCGCAGCAGTTGCTCGACCCCGCGCAGCGACGGCCGGGTGGCGAGTTCGGCCCCGAGGCAGTCGAGCGCCAGCGCAGTGCCCTCACGCGCGGCCTTCAACTCGGCGAGCATGAGCGCGGCGGGGACGCCGGCCGGGGTACCCGAGAGGGTGGCGAGGTAGCGTTCGAACTCGTCCTGCTGCCCGAGTGCCGTGTGCGCACGGGCCAGCAGTGGCAGCGCCTCGGCCATGAAGGCGAGGTCCTGACGCTCGATGCGACGCAAGGGCCGCAGGGCCTCGCGCTCTTCACCGGCATCCAGCAACACACGGGCCTCGATGAGGCTCGCACGGGCGCAGCCGGCATCGGCCAGCAGGGCACGCTTCAAGGTGCGCCGCGCCTGGTTGACGCGGCCTTCGGCGAGCTCCTGCTCTGCCAGCTCACAGAGGAATTGCGCAACGATGTAGCCGGTGGCCTCAC
>DNIF01000099.1 GCA_003485715.1 Gammaproteobacteria bacterium | reverse complement strand
CGGGTTACGGTGGTGCGCGGGGGTGACGGCCTCATCCACCGAAACGATGGCCCCCTTACGCGGGGTTGTCGGCGTACTGGCCCGGGGCAGCGCGCGTCGGCAGGTAAGGCTCGGCTGCGGCCGGGTCTGCCTGCCTCCCTGCCTGGTGTTCGGTCGCTGTTTCGATGAGTGTCTGTCTGAGCGCCTCGAGGGTCCAGCGCGCGCGCGCCTCGGCGAGGATCTCGGTCACGGTGGCCGTCGGGGGGGTCTCCGGTGTCAATCCGAGGAAGGTCAATGCGTCGTGCAGCACCTGGCCGGGTGGGAAGGCGTCGATGGCCGGCGCGGCGTTCTGCTTGGACAGCTTGCGTCCGTCCCGACCTACGGCCACCGGCACGTGCAGATAGGCCGGGGTGGGCAGGTCGAGCGTGTGCTGAAGTTCCACCTGTCGCGGCGTGGCTGGCCAGATGTCGGCCCCGCGGACGATCTCGGTCACCCCCTGCAGGGCATCGTCCACCACGACGGCGAGGTGATAGGCAATGAGCCCATCACCACGTTGCACGACGAAATCCCCGACCTCGGCCTCGAGGTCCTGGGTCAGGTTGCCGAGCAGGATGTCCGTCACCGTCAGACGACGGTTGCTCACGTCGAGACGTCGGGAAACCGCCTTGCGGCCGGCCGCAACGCCCCGACGGCAAGTCCCCGGGTAGCGCTCGCCACCCACCTCGCGACGACTACAGGCACAGGGGTAGGTGCGGGCCAAGACCTCCATACGACCGAGGGCCTCGCGATAAATGGACTCCCGCCTGGACTGCCACACCACTTCGCCATGCGGCTCCAAGCCGAGCCGCCGGAGGGAGGCGAGGATCCCGTCGGCCGCCCCGGGAACCGAGCGGACGGTGTCCAGATCCTCGATGCGCACCAACCAGGTACCGTCGGACTGGTGGGCGCGCAGCCAGGAGGCCAGTGCAGTGACCGCCGAGCCGAAATGCAGCGGACCACTGGGGGCGGGGGCGAAGCGGCCCACGTAGCGGGCGGTCGACCCATCGGGCGGCTTTCGGGCTCCAGCATCCCGCGTCGCTGGCAGGGCGGGCGAGGTGGCGGTCGCAGGCACGGGCTTGACGCTCACCGACGGGCCATGGCCACAGAAACGGAACCAGGGCTAGTGGACGGCGGGGCGATCAGGCGCGCTGCCGCTCGCGGATCTCGTCCAGGTTCTTGCAGTCGACGCAGAGCGTGGCCGTTGGACGGGCCTCCAGCCGGCGCACGCCGATCTCCACACCGCAGCCTTCGCAGTAGCCGTACTCGTCCCGCTCCAGGATCTCGAGTGCCTCCCCAATCTTGTGGATGAGCTTGCGCTCGCGGTCGCGGGCCCGGAGTTCGAGCGCGAACTCTTCCTCCTGGGAGGCGCGGTCATTCGGATCGGGGAAGTTCCCCGCCTCCTCCTTCAGATGGCTGACGGTGCGTTCCATCTCGGACAGCAACTCCGCACGCCAGCCAAGCAGGATGCGCCGGAAATGCTGCACCTGGCGGGGGTTCATGTAAGGCTCGCCGGCCACGCCGACGTAGGGTTCGACCCCGCCGTAGAGCAGCCCGGGCGCGGGTGGCGCCAGTGGCTCCGGAGCGGAGGGGCGCCTGGAAACGGCATTGCCCGCGCCGGCACTTGCCGGCACCCGGGACGCGCTGCGGGTGGTCACCGAAGGTGAGGACCGCACTGACGTGACTTGCGCACCCTCAGGGTGGCTCGCCGACGCAGCGGCCCTGCCGGTCCGCGTGGCCGCCTTGGCGGCGGGAGGCGCGGGTGCCGGCTCGGTCACGACTGTCGTCGTGGCGGCGGCTGCGGGAGTACTGGCGGCTGGGGCCTTGGCCCGTTTTGGAGCGGTCCTGGGCGGCTGAGCCGGCGTGGCAGTGACCGCTGGTGCCGGTGTCGCTGCCTCAGCGCGGGCCTTGGCCTTGACAGCAACCGTTGCGCCCCTGCCGGCCTTGACCACGGCGGCAGAGGATGGGACTGCCGCCTTCACGGTCTTCGATGAGATCGTGCTGGCCTTGGTGGCCGGTGTCTTGCGCTCCGACGCATTGCGGGGCGGGCTGGCGGGCGCCGTTGCGCCTCCCTTGGCCGGTGCCCGTTGCGGAGTTGCGGTTTTCACCGGGGAAACTGCGTTGCCGGAGCCCCTGGTCACCCGTGCGGGCTTGGAAGGACTGTTGGCGTCGGTCGCTACGGGCTTTGCCTTGCCGGCGGCGGTGGCACGCGAGCCGGCGGCTGCCGTCTTCGCGGGCGCACTCACGGGCTTCTGCGTCGCGCTGCGACCCTTGGCGTCCGCGGTCTTCGCAGCCACCTGGGTACCCGTCTTCGCGGCCACCGCTTTCGAGACCTTGGCCGCCGCGACTGCTCCAACACCGGCCCCGGATGCAGCGGTTGCCGGCTTGCGGGCTGCGGGTGCCTTGTTCGAGCGGGCGGCTGAGGTCTTCTTGGCGACCACTTTCTTCTTGCTCGTGGCCATACGGGACACTCCCCATCGGGTGGACCAGGGTCGAAAAATCGACCGAAAAAGCGGCAGGAAGCTAGCAGACGTCGCGCCGCACACGCAATCGAGATCAGGGTCAAGCGGTGCGTGGCAATAGCCTCAGTCGCTGGTTTCCGGCAGGGCGACGGTGGGCGCTGGCTGCCAGCCGGACGCACGCCGTTCGACGGTGATGGTCGGATAGGTGCCTCCGCGCACATTGAAACGGGCGCTGAGGCGCATGTAACGGGGGTCGGTTACCGCAGCCAGCTCGGTCAGGATGCGGTTGGTCACCGCCTCATGGAAGGCGCCGGTCTCGCGGAAGGCCCAGATGTAGAGCTTGAGCGACTTGAGCTCCACGCAGCGTGCCCCGGGGACGTAGTGCAGGTCGAGGTGGGCAAAGTCCGGCTGGCCGGTCTTTGGACACAGGCAGGTGAATTCCGGGATGGCGATATGGATCCAGTAATCGCGCTCGGGGGCGGGGTTAGGGAAGGTGTCGAGGAGGTCGGCGGGTGCCTTCTGCATGAGCGTTCTCGCGAGGTCGGTGGTGCGCGTCGGTCGGTCCGAGCCGGTCGGTCAGCCACGCTTGCCTTGAGGGGGCG